>CAYSVS010000030.1:3939-13623 GCA_964434475.1 uncultured Methanosarcinales archaeon | reverse complement strand
TGCAAAATTAATAAATATAGAAATTGCAAGAATTTTCAAATCGTACAGTTTTTCTACAGTATAGAAATATTTATTAACATACTTGATGAAATTATAATCTAAATGGCTTCAAAAATCACTTTTCTTGGAAGCGGAGGGGATTGCTATGTATACGGAAAGCAGTTCAGAGGAAGCGGCGGAATAGTCCTTAATGTAGATAGTGTTCAATTCCATATAGATCCAGGAACAGGAGCATTAGTAAGAGCTGCAGAGCACGGTGTAAATGTTAGGGAAAATACAGGAATTCTTGTTTCGCACAATCATCTTGGACATTGCAACGACGTCAATGCTTTGATAGATGCTATGACTTATTCTGGATTAGACAAGAAAGGAGTGCTTATATGCAACAAAACATTGATGAATGGAACCGAAGATATAAAGCCATATCTAACAGAATTCCATACTGACTGTGTTGAGAAGATTATAGTTCTTGAGCCTGGTAAAAAGATAGGTATAGAGAATGTGGATATTATAGGCACTAAAACCAACCACACAGAACCTAATGCCATAGGTTTTAAGTTTTTAACACCTTATTTTACATTAGGGTATACAGGAGATACTAAATTTACGAATGATATCTCTGAAGAGTACAAAGGCTGCGATATCATAATAATGAATGTTGTTGCTCCTTCAGGAACAAAGATAGATGGCCAGATGAATGCTGACGACGCTGTCAAGATGATAGAAAAGATAAAACCAAGACTGGCTATCATTACACATTTTGGTCTAAAGATGCTTAAAGCAGATCCTATATATGAAGCAAGAGAGATACAGAAAAAGACAAATGTCCAGGTGATAGCTGCAAAGGATGGCATGGTTGTCTCGCCAGAAAATTACGCAGCAAAAGCAAAGCAAAAGAATCTCTTGAATATGGTCAGGAGTAATGACGAGTAGATATAGTAAACGAAAAAAAGCTTATGGTGATAATCGCTAAGATATAGGATTAGGTAATGAATTATCTCTTTCTTGGAATGATAGACATAAAAGATATAACAAAATAAAGAAATGGTTTAAAAAATATTTAAATTTTAATTAACTCCTAAAACAGCAACATAACCAAATACCCTAAAAAACATCCGGCTGATAAGAAAGGCATCGCTGGATAGTACTTGTTTTTCTCTGCGTAGTAGAATAATAGGTATAGCGCAGCAGTAGCGAACAGAGGGATGAACAATGCTCTTGCAAAGCCGAACTGTTTCATCACAACAGAAGCGAATATCAAAGGAAAACCTACATCTCCGCCTCCAAGTATTCCGCTTTTTACTTCTACTTTTATCTTTTTGCCCTTTACTGGCTTTTGTTTTGGCATTACATAAGGAACATAAAGTCCAGCAAATATCTTGCTTTGTTTCTGAAATTCTGCTAGTTTAATCATGTGCTTTGTTTTCCATACAGCCCACATATCATACAATGATATAAGTATCAATAGCATAAAAGCTGAAACAAGGTTCATCAATGGCGCAAATATTGCTGCTAATCCACCATAGATAAAAAGTTCAGTAAGGTTATGCACCAGTATATTTGGCCTGACAACCTTGAAAATCGCCAGCAATAAAGCCAAAGTTACTGCAATCTTCTCAGGAATAAAAGCATTGAATGCTATTGTCAAAGTCATAAGCACTGCAAAAAAGAACATAGCTTTCCATAAAAGGAATGTCTTGAATCTTACAAAAAATAAAAATAACAAAGTACCCAACAAGATAGCAAAAAACAAAGGAACAAAAGAATATGTCTCTTCTATATCTGGCCGTTCTATATTCATAGGCAATTGCTGCCATTCAATCTCGCCCGAGTCAGATTCACCTAAATACTGCTTGACTATAAACAATCCAAAGAATTGTGACAATAAGAACAATGCTATAAGCAGGATAGTAACCTTATGCGTATGTTTCATCAAGATAAGAATAATATATAGAATATATAAATATTTTGAAAAAATTTAAATAAAGCATTTTAAAAATACCATAATATGAAAACATTAATAGAAGAGAGCGTAAAAGTAATAAAAGACTGCTGCCTAAGCAATGGTGCTATTGTTGCAGCTAATCCTAAGAAAAGATATTATCCAAAACAAGCAAAGAATTACAGATATGTATGGCCAAGAGACGGCGCTTATATCTGCGTTGCACTTAATTTGATAGGAATAAGAGATGTACAAGAGAAGTTTTTCAAATGGTGCATAAAAGCAGAGACAAAAGGATTGTTCTATGAAAAATATTTTGTTAACGGAAAAAAAGCAAGACATAATTTTCAGCCAGACCAAACAGGAACATTGCTTTGGGCTATGCATGACTTTTACAAAGAAAATAAAGAAGATGCAAATAAATTCAAGAAAGCAATCACTAAATCAGCAGATGCGTTATGTGAAATATGGAGCAGAGATCATTTCAATGTTATAACGCAAGACCTTTGGGAAGAAAGATATTGTTTTCCTGACTTAAAAGAAAATTTTGCGTATTCTTTGGCTGCATGTTATAGAGGATTGATGTGTGCTAATGAATTGTTTCCAAAAAAGAGATGGATAAAGACTGCCAATGAGATGAAAAAAACATTGTTAAAACAAAAAAGATACTTCTCAAGAAGTTCTGGTAAACTAAGAGACAAGGAAGTTGATGCATCCTTATTAGGATTGGTATGGCCTTTTGATATTGTTAAAGCCAAAGATAATAAGATAAAGAATACAGTAAAAATCATGGAACAGACCATAGCAAAAGATTACAAAGTGTATAGATATGCTAATGACAGGTATGACGGCTGGATGCACAAAAAACATCAAAGAAAAAAAGGTGCAGGATACTGGCCATTGCTTAATTTCTGGATGGCTATTTATCATATAAAAGCCAAAGATAGACAAAAAGCATCAAAATATTACAATAAGATTCTTAAAGATATAAAGGATAACCATATTCCTGAGCAGATATTTAACAACAGCGTACAAAAAGGAGTAAAACCTTTATGCTGGAGCCATGCAATGTATATATTCGCAAACAGTATGTTAAGAAAATGAAACTAGCACATAATATAAAAATCAATGTTTTTGTAAAACCAGAAGATGATGAGCAAAAGGTAGTTGAAAAACTAAAGTTATTATCTCAGATAAAGGACTTTGAAAAAGAAAAAGTCAAGATAAAGAAGACAGAAGCGACAAGCTTTGAAGAAAGAAAGATACAAATCTATGAGATAGAATTAAAAAGAAATAAGCAAATCAATAATTTTCTTGCAAATCTGATTAAAAAGATAGATGAACATATTGAATTGATAAAAAAACAGATGCAATCTAGGCTAGATAAAAATAACAATTTTTTTATAAGACTGGAGAAAGATAAATTATTAGAAAACAAATACAAAATAACAGATTCAGGCAACTGCTATCATATCAAGATAACCATTGCAGCTTTTCCAAAGACAAGGGAAAATGCTGTCAAGATTATTGAAGAAATTCTTGGATGTAGTCATTAACAGTTATTTGCATCATCTCTTTCAGCTTTTCAATCATTTCTTCTCTAGGCGAAAAATCAGGATTCAAATACAGTTTTCGGTTTATGGCTACCAAAAAGCAGTTGTTTTCTTTTAATGTTATGAGAGTCCCATCTCTTTTATCTATTGTTCTATATTTATATATCAATCCTTTATGTCCAACAGGAGCATCTATTGAATCACATATAACTTCCGCATCCATATGGCAAGCATATCTTGCAAGTGTTGTTTGAAAGAAATTAATTTCATTCTGATTCGCGGATTTTTTGCCTGCTGTTCCTATACAAATATCTGCAGACCTATAGGGCTCTGGAAGATAATGCGTTGACATGCCGTTTATGAAAAGAAAGGAGTTTTTGCAGTTCTGCTTCAATTCCTTGATCTCTTTATGGATTAGTTTATGAAACGGTTCGTAATATGTTCCTACCATAGGACGGTATTCTCTAAAAAAATCGTATAACTTTTTGATTGTCATAGTTCCATCAACAGATACTTTCTTGACAATACCATCATCAGACGAGTCTTTTTTTCTTCTATCAAGATCAACAAAATCCCTGCTTATCACAGAAGAAAGTATTGTGCCGCCTATATCAACAAGATCAAATATCTCTTCAATATTATAATCAACATCGTCAATCAAAGATATGTTTTCAAAATCAACATTATTAAGATATCTGCAAGGTATATGCGACCCAGCATTAGGTAGAACTACAAGAAATTTTTTCAGTTCAGGATATTTTTTAATAAACATATCATCAATATACTCTTTCTTGCATGTTATTAAGTTCAGAAGCCTGTCATCTGTCTGGGACATAACATAAGAAAAACAAAGTAATGTTATAAATATTATTAAATTATAGAATACATTATCAAAACATTTAAATATTGAAATCCACTCGTTTTTTGATATGGTAACAGTTACACCTTGGGAAGTCAAAGGCAACATAGATTATGACAAATTGATAAAAGATTTCGGAGTTTCTAAGATTGACAAGCAATTGATGCAAAAGATAGAAAAACAAGCTAAAGAAGTGCATCATTTCTTAAGAAGAGGGATATTTTTTGCTCACAGGGACCTAAAATGGATACTTGAGGAATATGAAAAAGGGAATAAATTTTTTCTTTATACAGGAAGGGCGCCATCAGGCCATACACATCTTGGGCACATAGTCCCATGGATGTTTACCAAATGGCTGCAGGATAAGTTTGATGTTGAATTATGGTTTCAATTTCCTGATGAAGAAAAATTTCTGTTCAAAGAAAAAATTACTTTAGAAGATACAGAAAAATATACTTATGAAAATATGCTGGACATAATTGCTTTGGGATTTGATCCAGATAAAACACATTTCATCATAGATACAAAGCATGCTGATCTGATGTATAAAGAAGCTATAAAAGTTGCAAAGAAGATAACATTCTCTACAGCTAAATCAGCTTTTGGCTTTACAAATGATCAAAATATTGGAGCAATCTTTTATACTGCTATGCAGGCAGTACCTGCGTTTTTACCTTCTGTGATAAAGAAAAAAGAAATACCTTGCTTGATTCCTCACGCAATAGATCAGGATCCGCATTTTCGTGTTTCACGCGATGTTATACCTAAATTAGGTCATTACAAGCCAGCATCAATACAGTGCAGATTCCTACCAGGATTAGGGGGGATGGGTGCAGATGGGAAGATGTCAACAAGCTCTGGAGACAATGCAACAATATACACAACAGATAATCCTAAGACAGTGAAGAAAAAAATAAACAAATATGCTTTCTCCGGCGGTAAAGACACTATTGAAGAGCATAGGAAACAAGGAGGAAATCCAGATATTGATGTAAGTTATCAATGGCTCATGTTTTTTGAAGAAAATGATGAAAAACTTAAAAAAATATATGAAGATTATAGATCAGGCAAACTATTGTCTGGCGAACTCAAGAAAATATTGATAGACAAGTTAAACATATTTCTTGAAAAACATCAAAAAGAAAGAGAAAAAGCGAAAAAGAATATTGAAAAGTTCATATACAAAAGAAAAATTTAATAAATTTACATAGTTAATAAAAAACATCATACTTTGTTAACAATAAAAAAGGAGAGGTGGAAAAATGTACTACAAATCAAGACCATTACCTGCAACTTTTATGATTGTAGGTATGCTAGGATTAATCGTGACGATTGTCTACACAGCAAGCGGCAAAATGGACCAGTGGTTTGTCGGAAACGGCAACACATGGGGTTTTACATTCGGGCTAATCTTTGCAATAATGTTCATTGCATCAGTCATTAGCTTAGAATCAGCAAGGCTGCCAAAAAGAAGCAGAAGTTATGCTGAAGAAGTTGAAAAAAAGGTTGTTAAGGCAAGAAAAAAGCCTGCTAAAAAAAAGAAAACAGCAAGAAAGAAATCAAACAATAAATCTAAGAAGAAAACAACAACAAAAAAATCGACCAAGAAAAAAACTTCTAAAAAACCTAAGAAAAAGAAGTCCAAAAGAAAGAAATCAAACAATAAATCTAAGAAGAAAACAGCAAAAAAGAAATAATAAATTTTTTTATTTATTTAAATTTTTTATCAAATTTTTCTTTTGCTTTTGATTCTTTATAATGCACAGAATAGCTTGCACGTTTTCTGAATAAAGATATTGCTATGTTTACCAAGTTAGTCTGGTAGCGTCTTAAATCTTTTGACCGAATAATACTTTTTGCATCGTCTATGCATTCTTTCATCAAAAATATGTTTTCAAACCTGCACTTTACCTCTTCTTGTTTTTCCTCTTTTTCTGTAAGTTCAATCTCTTCCCAAACAGGAAAGTTTTTGCCTTTTATCGTGCGCGGAAACGTTTTGTTAAAAACCATCTTAAAGATCTATCTCCTTTTTCTCAGGCGGAACAGCAATAGGAGCTTCGCCTCCGTGCCATGTGAATCTGGGCCTGATCCTTATAGGATACATCCTTTCATTCTGATCATCAAACAGTATTGCTGCCCCTTTTACCCTGGGCAAATTATCCAATTGTTCTGTTAAACCTTTACGCATATAACTCTGCATCAATAGACCCAAAGCTTCAGTATCTAACTTTGCTGTTATCCTATGAGCCAAAACTATATCTGATTGTGTCATCACATCTGTGTGTATCTTTCCTGGCTGCTGAGTTGCCAATATAAGGCTAATGCCCGGCTGCCTTCCTTCCCTCATTATAGTCACTAAAGCATCTGTTGATGACGTCTTACCCTTAATAGGCAGAAATTCATGTGCTTCATCTATTACAAGCCATACAAGCGGCATCTTCTCTTCTTTTTTAACAGGTTTTGAAGTCTCAAAATAATGCTCAGCTCCGCTGATAGCCCGAAATTCTTCCATTTTTCTTGATCTCATCCTATCTATAAACAATTTTTTTGAGACTATACCAATAACAAGACTTTTTACTTTCCAGCCTCCAGGCATGGTAGCATAGCAGCTAACATCAAGCACCACTACAGCTCCAGGCAAAGCGAGATCTTTTATTGCAGTACCTTTTGCTTCAAACAATCCCCAATCTTCTGTGCCTTTAAGCCTGCTTATTAACGCTTCTTTTGAATGAGAATCGGCATCATTATCTTTCCCTACGAATTCTATAAAATCCTCTATTGAAAATTCTGGTTTCTCCTTTCTCAAACTATGCAATG
Organism: uncultured Methanosarcinales archaeon; assembly: GCA_964434475.1. Classification (GTDB taxonomy): domain Archaea; phylum Nanobdellota; class Nanobdellia; order Woesearchaeales; family CAYSVS01; genus CAYSVS01. Next base: position 6,452 of record CAYSVS010000030.1, on the reverse strand, counting down.
TTTTCTGTATCAAAACACCTATAGGATCATTCATGTCAAGATCAAAAGTAAGAAGCCAATCGTCAACATCAAGGTCATTAGGTTTTATAGAGAAAGGAAAATCAGTAGGAATACCCTGTTTTTTATACTGTTTGTAATAACCCACAGGAGTATAAATTGTTATATTCAGCTCTTTGCCTTCCAAACCCCAATCTTTCAGCAGTTCCTCATCCTTATGATTAGGGTATTTCATGGTCCAATAAACACCCATAGTATCAAGCATAATTATACTCAAGTTTTCTTTTACTTCAGGCGGCAGATCCAACATACCTTCTGCTATTACTCCCATAGTATAACTTTTACCGCCGCCTCTTTTTCCGCATATAAACACAACGTGTGCTTTTGCTATGTCCATATATACCTTATTGGAAAGAGTAGTTAACTGACCCATCTTAACATAATGCTTACCTATAAGGATTGTGCCTTTCATACCATATTTTTTTCTATCAGCCTCATTCCTGCCAACTATTATGTCATATGCCATTATTAAATGGTTAAAGTCTTTGGTTTTTAAATAATATTGTAACCATTTTGTAATAAAGAATTTATAGAAACATTTATTTATTAGTTATAATTTCAGTCTATAATATTTAATTATAGAGAGGGGATTTAAAATTGGCAAAAAAAGTTAAATTAAGAAAAGGAAGGATTTTCGGACTTATTTTTATTATCTTATTGGTTCTAGTATACTTTTACAAAGCAGATATAATGAATTATGTTGATTCTGTCAAAACAAATCTTGGCAATGCTGTGCAAAAAAAAGAAAGCATGGCTGCTCAGGTTAATAATGAATACATAACAATGCAGGAATTGGATAAAAAATACAGCATATTACCAGAAACTTATCAATCTTTGATAACAAAAGATGATTTACTGGATCAGATGATAAATGAAATGCTTATCATGCAGCAGATAACAGACAAAACAGTAGATGATAAAAAAGTGCAGGATGCTGTTGATAAAGCTATTGAAGATACAAGCATGACTCAAGAGCAGCTTCAAGAATCGCTTAAGATGCAGGGATTAACATATGAAGAGCTTAGAAATAGCTATAGAAAACAGATAATCATAAATGATTTCATAAATGAAACACTGTTCAAAGAGATAACCATAAGCAATGAAGAGATAAAAGAATATTATGACAATAATATTGAACAATTCCTGATTCAAAAAGGACAAGTAAGAGCAAGACACATACTTGTTGAGACAGAAGAAGAAGCAAAAGTGATAAAACAAGAATTACTAAGCGGAAAGGATTTTGCTGAACTTGCAAAAGAAAGATCAATAGGCCCTAGCAGCACTAGCGGAGGAAATTTAGGCGTTGTAGGCAAAGGCATGCTTGTCGAAGAATTTGAGAATGTGCTTTTCACATTAGATCAAGGAGAGATTTCGGAGCCCGTACAGACACAATACGGATGGCATATAATCAAAAGAGATAATAATGAGATAAAGCTGCCGGACGTTGAATCTCAAATAAGAGAATCTTTATTAGGAACAAAAAAGCAAACTGGTTTAGAGACATATATAGAGCAGCTTAAAAGCAAGTCAACCATCAAGATATATCTTGGTGAAAAAGTTGTTGAAACAGTTGAATCAGAATACACTTTTAATGACTGTCTTAAAGATAACAATGCTAAACTTTACATCGTGAAAAATAACTGCAAATACTGCGATGAACAGATTGAACTGCTTGACAATGTTGATGTTGAGTTAGTATACTGCGACTCAACAGACTGCAAAGAAGATGTTAAAGGTTATCCTACGTGGGAGATTAATGGTGAGATGTATCCTGGATACAAAACAGTAGAAGAGCTTATGGAACTGGCACTGTGCTAGATTCTTTTTTTTCTTTTATATATAATTTCTAATGTTATTTTGTAGTTTGAGCATTAGTTTTATAAGTATTTAATCACTATTGAGTGTATGAAACCTAAAAAGCTTGAGCAAATTATTGAAGTATATGGAGATACAGAATTAGTTAAAAAAGCAATATTAAACTTTCCTACATTTGCTGGCTTAAACCATTCAAGAGTAATGGAAGAAGCTGTAAAAATATATGGCAATGAAGTTGCTGTAAAGAAAGCAATATTAAACTTTCCTACATTTGCTGGCTTAAACCATTCAAGAGTAATGGAAGAAGCTGTAAAAATATATGGCAATGAAGTTGCTGTAAAGAAAGCAATATTAAACTTTCCTCAATTTGCTGGCTTAAACCATTCAAGAGTTCTGGAAGAAGCTGTGAAAATATATAGCAATGAAATTGCTGTAAAGAAAGCAATATTAAGAAATCCTCAATTTGCTGGCTACAACCATTCAAGAGTTCTGGAAGAAGCTGTGAAAATATATGGTAATGAAAAGGATGTTAAAAAAGCAATATTAAACTTTCCTCAATTTGCTAACTTAAACCATTCAAGAGTAATGGAAGAAGCTGTGAAAATATATGGTAATGAAAAGGATGTTAAAAAAGCAATATT
>CAYSVS010000030.1:0-3839 GCA_964434475.1 uncultured Methanosarcinales archaeon | reverse complement strand
AATTTGCTAACTTAAACCATTCAAGAGTAATGGAAGAAGCTGTGAAAATATATGGCAATGAAGCTGCTGTAAAGAAAGCAATATTAAACTTTCCTCAATTTGGTAGCTACAACCATTCAAGAGTTCTGAAGCAAAAGAACAAGATAGGCAGATTAATCGATTTAAGCGAAAAAGAGACTATTGATTACATACTAAAGTATCCAGTCAATGCAGGCTGCTCCTATAAGCGCGATCTGGCGAGGATAGATGTTGTAAGGCAATTACAAAAAGAAGGGCTTGAGATAAATGAAGAAGTCAAAGATTGGTTTTTAAGATGTTATATGACAAGCCCTTATTCAAAAGGCACAAGATTAAGGTATTCAAAAGCACAAGGATTGCCTGAGCCAAAACTGTTGAAAGAAGCAAGAAAAAAATTCTTAAAAAAATAAAAAATTTTAAAAATCATTGATAGTCATTATGTTCAATCTGCTAGACCTTACGTTTGAATCCATACCTATCAGATGTTTTACTCTTGTATATTCTGCTGTCTGTAGCAAATCTTTATTTATCTGTCCGTCAAAAATAACAGCATATATTCCGGTCTTTAGACTTTTTATAGTTGTCGCAAGTTCGCTGTAAGGAACTTTCCCAAGTATATTCATTTTTTCATCGAGCAGATAAGCACCTTTTGTTCCTACAAGATCCTCTAACATAGACTTGAATTTTTCTTTTTTTTCTGCACTCAAAACAACAGGTCTTGAAGAAGACGAAGATCTTTGTGATTGTTGAGACTGCCTAGAATTATGTCTTTGGTATGAGTGGTTAGGCGATGTATGTTTTCTTCTTTCTACCCTTTCTTCAGTATTGCCTATTTCTAATTTTGCCTGCTCTGCAGCAACCCTTCCTCTTAATGCCTTATGTATCTCTTTTTTGGTTATCTCTTCAACCTCTTTTCCATCAGGCGCTTTTGTAACATAATCTATATCAGAAACCTGCAGTAATTCCTTAATATTCAAATCTCCGCCTCTATCTCCATCGACAAAAACAGTAACTATCTTTTGTTTGCTTAAATTAACCAATGTCTGAGGTACAGAAGAACCGTTCATAGCTATAGCGTTTTTAAGACCATGCTTCAACAAATTAAGAACATCTGCTCTTCCCTCTACTACTATTATCTCATCGCTTTCATCGATAGAAGGTCCTGCCGGCAATCTATCTCTGCCATAATTTTGAATCTCCATAACCCTTACTGAATATGCAACCTCGTCAGCTATCTCTTGGCTGTCAGGCATTACAGAATCCATAAGATTCTTCAGCAATGATTTTGCCCTGTCAACAACATAGGCTCTTTTACTTACCCTTACATCTTCTATCTTTTCTACTTGTATCTTAGCGTTGCAAGGACCTATCCTTTGAATTATCTCTAAAGCAGCTCCAACTATAGCGGTTTCTGCTTTGTCTAAACTCGAAGGAATAAGGATATCTCCTTTTGTTTTACCACTTTTGGTTTCTAAACTTACTTCTATCCTTCCTATCCTGCCGCTTCTTTGAAGTTCTCTTAATTCAAGATCAGCACCTAACAAACCTTCTGTCTGACCAAAAATTGCACCTATTACATCTGGTCTGTCAACTACGCCTTCAATATTGATAGATGAATGAACTATATATTTAGCTGAAACTGGGCTTATCTTTCCCATTTTTATCTCCTCCTAATTCCAGAACAAGTTTTATCTAGCTTTATTTAGTCTACTTAACATAATGTTGATGAATATGATGAATATGAATGAAACATACCTTTGACTTTTTAAAGACAAACTTGTTCTTCTTATGATTTTTTAAGCGTGAATAAATGTTTGTTGCCCATTACACTAACTCCCAAGCTCATAGCTTGACTTTGTCGTTAGCTCCCTTGAGTACTCTCGTGATGGGCTGAAATACGCTATAGTGTCTCAATATCACAGCCATTCTGGTTAGAACAGCTCAAAAAAGGACCCATAAAGCGTACCTTTCGACTTCATATGGTTATCATAGTATATTTATAAACTTATTGGATATTGACTAAACAGGATCATAAAACCCCTACAATGCCTAAACATAGTAGGGGAAAGAGAGGTGTTTAGATGACAACTTATTGTTGTCACATTATAGTGATAAGCATAGCAAATATATAAATGTTTTGTTTTTCACCACCATTAGATAGTCAAACAATACATTTTTAAATGCTTCAAACCACCTTAGACCGATGAAACAATTAAAGAAACTCACAACAGATAAAATCAAGGTATATGGAAACGTGTTTGACGAGTTTACATTACGCACTATTTTTAAATTAAGCACACAAGGATTGTTTTCGGAACTTCAGAGTCCTATTGCTTTGGGCAAGGAAGCTAATGTTTTCAGTGCTTTAAGAAAAGATGGAAGTAAAGTGTGTGTTAAGATCTACAGAGTACAAAATTGCAATTTCAACAAGATGTATGATTATATAAGAAAAGATCCAAGATATCACGGAATTAAAAAAACAAGAAGAAATATAATATTCTCGTGGGCGCAAAGAGAATTCAGAAATTTAAACATAGCAAGAAAAGCAAGCGTTAGGGTGCCTACGCCTATCGCATACAGAAACAATGTTCTGGTAATAGAATACATAGGAAATAAAGAACCTGCTCCCAAGTTAGTTAATTCTGAAATAAAAAACAAAAAGAAACTCTTTGAAGATGTTATAGATAATACAAAAAAACTATATAAAACAGGATTGGTGCACGCTGACTTAAGTGCTTTTAACATATTGGTCAAGGATAATAAACCGTATTTTATAGATTTCTCTCAAGCAACATCAGTTAATGATATATATGCGGAAGATTACCTGATAAGAGATGTCACCAATATTTGCAATTATTTCAAGAAAATAGGAATATCTTCGATAAAAAAAGATAATATTATTGAATCCATTAAAAAACAGTAATTTAAATAAACAAGTTTCATCAGAGGATAGATGAATAATCTGAAATCTAAATGAAATATACAATCCTTATTCTGAGCTTTTTGCTATAGTTTTTGAAGATGAAAATAATATGTTTAGCAAAAAAAGATTTAAATTGAAAATTATAATCAAATAAAAACGTTAGATAGATATGTTCCAATGTATGAAATAAACTTCTGAATTCAAAAACCTTTAAAAACATAGCGATTTACTGGTAAATTATGGAATTCAATTATGAACTTAAGATACCTAAAGACAGGATTGCTGTACTCATAGGAAAAAAAGGAGAAGTAAAAAAAGAGATTGAAGAGTATACTAAAACAAACATAGAGGTTGACAGCAAAGAAGGAGATGTTTTCATAAGAGGTGAAGAAGCATTAGGGTTGTTTAATGCAAGAGAGATGGTAAAAGCCATCAGCAGAGGTTTTAACCCTGAATTTGCAAGATTATTACTTAAAGGAGATTATTCTTTAGAGATTATAAATATCATGGACTTTGCAGGAAAATCTAAAAATACTGCGCAAAGGCTTAAAGGAAGAGTAATAGGAGCAGAAGGAAAATCAAGAAGATTGATAGAAGAGTTGACAGAGACGTATATTTCCATATACGGAAAAACAGCAGGCATAATCGGCTATCCTGAAGATGTTGCAAGAGCAAGAAAAGCAATTGAAAGCTTGTTGACTGGCTCACCACATTCGCAAGTATATAAATGGCTTGAGAAGCAAAGAAGAATTATGAAAAGCAAAAAGATACAAGAAGTCCTTTAAAAAATCCTATTTTTCAAATATCTTTTTATTACATTCTACTATACTAATTAAATTTATGTTCAGAGAACTTTGCATAATTGCTGTTTAGCTTAGCTTTTTAGATTAATTGCACA
>CAYSVS010000029.1:0-14980 GCA_964434475.1 uncultured Methanosarcinales archaeon | reverse complement strand
TGTGCAATTAATCTAAAAAGCTAAGCTAAACAGCAATTATGCAAAGTTCTCTATACTGATTGAACGAATAGTTTATCAAAAAGTTCTTATCATTTTTTAACCTGGCAGACAAATCAACACCAAATACGGAAAGAATATTTTTTCCTGCAATATATGGTATCTGAAAAAAATCAGGAACAACTTTTGCCATATCATCAAGCACTTGATTAAAACATTCATTAAGGAGTATTTTATTATGAACAGATTGATCTTGAGAGTCTGATTCAAAACAGTCTATAAAACTATACAAAATATCTGCAGGATAAGCATAGCTGTTAAAGAGCCTGTCTATTATAGACTGTGTATGATTATCATCACTTTTAATAAGAATATTATAATCTTTTAAGAGTTTTAAATTCTTATCTGTTTCTTCCTTGATTATTAGATTAACTATGTTTCTCTCTGTATTGCTGAGAACACAAGCATCCAAATATTCTGAACTAATATTATACATTTTTAATCATTAAGCTTAGCAACAATTTAAAAGTTATTGTATTTTTTCAACACTTACCGGCAAATTTGCAATATATTTTCCCAGATCCATTTCTGAAACTTTTGCATTTGTCAAATCATAAGATCTTCTGCAATATCTGCATCTTATTACTTCCTGGCTTTCATCATAAAAGAATTTAGGAGGAACATCCTCATTTATCTCTCGGGTTATGCAGTTATCATTCTTGCAGAGAAGATATATAAACTTTTTAACTATCTCATTATTACGGATATAATTGATAGTAGCATCAGGTTGTATTATATTGATCAATTTAGATTCTCTTTCTGTTAATGAAGCATAGGATGTTTTCAATAGATCTGTTGACTTATCATATATATTGATACCTGGAAAGATCGCATAGCCTCTTAATGCTAAATTTAGATCCAGAGCCATATCTATGCTTCTATTGGTTCCTTTCATAATATGGTCAATCACAGTTCCTTCAACAATCTTATCAATATATAGTTTCTCAGAAGTTTCAGGATTTTCCTTGATTGTTCTCATCAATTTATTATTTCCAAACTTAAGATCATTATTAAGCTTACCAGAAAAAGAAATATATCCATCATGATTCAATTCTTCATAAATAAGAGCTTTTCTTAAAAATATCCCCATCTCTGCTTGAAGATAAAACTGTTGATTTTTTGTAAAAAAAACAAGATGTTCTATTTCTGCAATATTACTATTTACAGGCAAAGGATGCATTACATCAATATCAGGGTTCTGCGCAATTTTATCTAAAGTAATCCTGTATTTATCCACCAGTAATTTTGCTTCATCTTCGCTTATATCAAGCCTTGAAATCTGAGGTCTTGTCATAGCTAATATTTCGCTTTTCTTTATTCCATCTTCAAGAGATTTTTCTCTTATAACTTTAGCGCCTAGATCAACAAGAATCTCCTCTAAATCCTTCGGCATACCAAAATAATCATCAGCTGCCCAACGTATTTTAATATCTTTAAATGTTTTTGCAAGTATTATTGTTCCTGATCTGACAGTTCTTCCATGAGACAAATCACCGCCATATACTATATCTAAAGAATCATAATTCTTCTTTTTCAAAAGAGATATTGTAGCTATATCAAGTAATGCTTGAGTTGGATGTTCGTTTTTTCCATCTCCGCCGCTTATGACAGGTATCTCTGCAACATCTGCTGCCCACTGGGCAGAACCATCTTTAGACTGACGCATAATCAATATATCGGGATGGTTTGCATGCATCATCATGACAGTATCTCTTATAGATTCTTTTTTCTTAACAGAAGTACCTTCGCTTCCAGTAAAACCAAAACGTTTAGCACCTAATTCCCTAATTGCTGTCTGAAAACTTAAAGCAGTTCTTGTGCTAGGCTCGTAGAACATATAACCCATCACCCTTCCTTCAAGAAGGTTTGAATAAAAATGTCTTTCACCAGATTTCTCTTTACCATACATCTCATGCGCCCTATCGCAAAGATAAAGAATATCCTCTCTTGATAGATCCATGACAGAAATAATATCCTTATTTTTGAAATCAGGCTTGACCATACTAAAAAAAATAGAATATAATCTCTCTTTATATAATTTTATATGGTGAAATGTATGTTTAAGCTTATCCAACAATAAGCTGCACTATATAAAGATAAAGATATATAGCTGATATGATAAGCATCAAAGCAAGCAAGGTCAATGCAAACTCCAATAACTCTATAGTTCTTAATTTAAATTTATGGCGGTGGCTTTTATAATAATAAACAATTCCGCAATTTATCAAGTAGAATATAAAAACCAGAACAAGAGTGTTGAAAAACAGCCAAAATAAAGAAATCTTCTTGTATTCTGGAGTATCATCCTCAAACAATAATCCTAGCTTTGTCATCTGCACCTTATCCTTAAGGCATTCATAATTAGGCTCATCTATATAATACCTGCAGTAAGTACCTTTCAATAATCCTCTTGATTCGCAAGGCACAGGGAAGAAAGGATTGAGCCAATAGAATCTTGTAAGTACCAAAGGAAAGCTCGATATCAACAATGAATTAAAATCATCAAGTATCTTTGCCTCACTTATTATTAAATTCTTTTCAAGCTCAGCTACTTTATCTATGTCCAGATCTACTAATGCCTTGTTTGATGTTTCATTATCTATCTTAAGCATAAGATTAGCAGAAATACATAGTTCTTCTCCTAAACCAGGAAGGGCGTTTATATTCACGAATATATGAGCAAGAAGGATCACGAGTATTATGACAGGCAGCAAAAGCTTTGGCTTTGTCGGTATGATGAATCTTCTGAACTTTTTCATGAACTCTTCTGTTTTTTTCAGTTCGTGAAAAGCTGCATCTATAGCTTTATGGACCTCGTGTTCACGAAAACCCTTGTCAAGAAGATACTTTTTTACCTCTAAGATGTCATGACCTAGATCTATTCTTCTTTTTATATGCTTCTTCATAACCTTATGGCCTTTAAGAGTCATTTTCTTATCCTTGATATAAGTCTCTGGAAATTTGATGAATCATCGATAGAATTTAAACAGGATTCCTGCTCAAGATGCATATGTCTCAAAGTTTTGATAAATATATCTATCTCATCTATAGCACCCTTTAACTGTTGTTTCTTGTTATTGGACATTCTTGGCTTTTTCAATAGACTGTTCAAACTAACTTTTCTTTTTTCAAATATGTTTATAGCTTCAATTACTACCATGTTCTATCACAAAACTATCTCCTGTCTCGGGCATATGGACCTCTATGCCAATCTTTTGCGCAACTTTTGCAAGATGCTCCACAGCTCCTTTATCCCCATGATTAAGAAGCAAAATCTTAGGATTAACTTTTTTAACAAGTTTTGAAAGCTGCGTCAAGCCGACATGAGCTGAAAAATCAAACTTGTCCAGCTTGCATCTTACCTTAACTATCCTTCCATCAAGATCGAGTTTTCCCTGTTTAAGCAGCATATCACCGTTCGTTCCTTCAGCCTGATAGCCTGTCAATAAAATAGAGGAATTAGGATCATTCCAAAAATGCTTCATATACTCCATAATAGGACCGCCATTCATCATTCCTGCAGTGGATACGAATATTCCCTGCTCTTTTATCGCATATTTTCTTTCTCTGCCATATACATATTTCACTTTCCTCAAAGCTTTTTTCAGCATTCTTGCATCTCTAAGATATTTAGGCCTTTCAACAAACAAATCTGAAACCTTTTTTGCCATTCCATCTAAATAAATAGGAACATGAAAATTATGCTTGCTTAACATAAGTAATATTTCCTGGGCTCTTCCTACTCCAAAAACAGGAATTATAGCATTACCTCCTTTATCTAAGGTCTGCTTAACAGCTTTTATGAACATTATTTCTTCGTGCTGTCTTTCAGGGTGCTCACTATCGCCATAAGTGGCTTCACTTATCATTATATCTACATTTCTTCCATAATCAGTATCAGCCCCATACAATAACTCTGAGCGTGATGTTTTTATGTCTCCAGTATAAAGAATGTTCACATCATTTATATTCAGCATTATTGAAGCACTTCCAGGAATATGACCTGCATCAAAGAATTCATATTTGATTCCAGAAACAGTTTTTTCTTGCTTGTACCTTGCATTGCGCATACTTCCAAGTACACCATATATGTCTTTCTTGTCATAAAAAGGATACTCGTCGTTCATCATCTCTATATGAAGCGAATCCTTAAGCAATATCTTAGATAAAGCTTTTGTCTCATTTGTACAGAAAATAGGGCATCTCATACCTTTTGCATGAAACAAAGGTAAAGCCCCGCTGTGATCAAGATGAGCGTGACTAAGAAAAACAGCATCAACATCACTTACGTCAAAGTTAAGAGGATATTCATTTCCATGTTCAGTTATCTTTATGCCTGCATCTAATAAAAATTTATTTGTCTTTGTCTCTATCTCGACACAGCTTCTTCCAACCTCTTTTGCAGCGCCATTGAATGTTATCTTCATTTTTGCGAGTCCCTGTAAACATCCCTGTTTATGTCCGCTTTTTCAGGCCGTTTGAACAAACGCTTAATCTTTGACTTGAACCTGTTGTCCTCGTATATGTCTCCTACCAAAGAACCTGCTAATTTTTTATACTCTATTGCAGAGTCTCTTTCTCCAAAATGCGTAGAGTAAGGCAATGTTTCTGAAAGAGCCTCTAAAACCTTTATGTCGTCTCCAAGAACAGCAAGTACAGGAGTGTTTGTAGATTTCTCTATATCATCAAGACTAAGTTCAAAATGCTTGTTCCTTACTTTATTGAGCACTAGTCCAGATATAGGTGTTTTTCTATGCTTTGCTATCCTAACAGCGTTCATTGTTGCGCTCAAAGTAGGATAGTCTGGTGTTGTGACAACAAGCAGTTCGTCTGATGCAACTATCGTAGAAAGCATCTCATGATTTAGATTTGGACTCGAATCCACAAGAATCACATCATAATTCGCTTTTATCTCATTAAGCTTCTGCTTAAGCTTGTAAACATCTATCTTTCTATGGATCAGATTGCTAGGGATATAATCAAATCCTTGTTCATGTTGGTAAATAGCTTTTGTTACAGGTGTCCTTCCGCTAAGCACATCGTGCAAAGTTATCCCAGGATTAACTACACCTATATGAAGCCCAAGATTAGGGGCGCTAAAATTTCCGTCTACTACCAGTACTTTTTTGTTAAAATCATTTGCCAAAGAAGAACCTAAATTCACAGCAGTTGTTGTTTTTCCAACACCTCCTTTGATTGCAATAACTCCTATTGTTTTACTCATCTTGATACACCTCTTTAAGTTGAGATATCATTTTTTGCCTTGTTGATATTGGCTTTTTATCTTTGTTGACAAGCTCAGTTTCAAGCTTTCCCAACTGTTTTTTTACACGTTTAACATCTTTTTTGATCTTGCTAAGCTTATTCTCGTTTATATTCTTAACAACCCTCTTGCTTTTCTGTTCAAGATTCTCTGCAACTTCCTTCACCTTATCTGAAATCTGGCAGTCAATATTGTTAACTTTCCTTCTGAAAAGGTGACGTTTTACCTGTTTAACAGAATTATCTTTAATATCCTGCTTTACCTGCTTCCTGCGCCACATATAGAACGACATGGAATCATTAAAGCCACCAGGAACCTTATACCTTGCTACAAGTTTAGTATAAATCAATGTCACAGTCAAAAATACAAGGAACAAAAACATCAATTGCAGCATTAAATCCATCATCTTTTTACCACCTTTTATTCACCTTCTGTTTATGATATTTATAAGTATAAACCAAGGTCAGGCACATAAACGTCTTATATGAAAATGTGCCCGCGTAAACACCCTGGTCTAGTTTTCCGCCAAAAAAACTATGATTTATTTGATTTCTTAACCTCTTCAAACTCTACATACCACCTGTTAAGCTTAGGATCGTAATTGAACAACACGTTTTGCTTTTTTGATTTATCAAGTGCAAAAAGCAAAGGCATAGGAATAGTAGTTTCATAACTACTTCCTCTCTTGTACAATTTCCTTTTGAATGTATGTGTTGTCAATTTATCCACTGCAAAACATGCAAATCATGCTTAACTACTTATTTATTGAGTAATTTATGTACTTTAGAATATACTAACTAATATATAAACTTTTTGTTTTCTTTTTTTACTATTTAAACAACTTATAAAAATACACACATAAAACTATATTAAAAATATATTTATAATATTAACTAAAATACTTATTTATGTACTTATTTATTATTTATATCAAAACACAAAACACAAAACACAAAACACAAAACACAAAACACAAAACACAAAATACAAAATATGATTAGTTTTATAAGCAAACATATAACTCCCATAAATATGATAGATATTACCGACATATTCAAAAATAGTAAAGATATAGATGATTTTGAGAATAAACTAGATAATTTCGCAGGAGATCTTAAATTTAATTCTGAAGACCTATATAATTTAGGCAAAGAAGCATTGATGAAATATGTAAAAGGAGATATTAAAAAATATTTTGGAATAGGAACTGATCAAGAAAAATACACATATCCTTGCAGAAATACAATAAGAATAGCATTAAGAGCAAAAATATTAAGAACCATAAAAGATAAAGAAAAACTCAATGAAATAAAGAAATTCTATGAACCACACCACAATCTTGAAGAAATTAACCAAATAATCAAAAATTATATCTTCAAATATGATATAGAATCACTTAGAGAAAACTTAGAGACATTAGCTGATGAAACAAAAAGAACTTATGAAGAGATGAATAAGATCAGATCAACAAGAGAAAAATCAGGAGAAATGTCCAAAGAGAGACAAGCAGTAGCAGACATGAACGGAAACGGAGGTTTGCCAATTTATATGATGCCAAAAATGATACTAACATATCTAAATAAACAGTATCTTTAATACCAAAGTTTTTATATTAATTCTTTATGCTTAAGCATATGAAAGTTGCACTCATAGTATCAAGAGTTGATCCTGCAGGAATAAACATCAAAGAGCAATTGCTAAGGACAAAAGAATGGAAGCATATAGGTATTTTTCAAGGCAATCACTATTATGAATATTCAGATACAAAAAATAAAATCTGGCTCTTTACATCTGAAAAAGATTCAGTTTATTGCGAAAACATAGATATAGAGATAATGAATACAGTTGACAAAGATATAGACTTAGTGATGTTCGCAACACAGCATAAAAGCAAGTCAAAGATTCCAAGCTTGTCTATACACACGCAAGGCAATTGGGCAAAGGCAGAATACGGCGGAAAAGAAAGGACATTGTGCACTGCGCCCGCCAATATATTGAAAACAGCTTTCATTAAATTACAACACAATTCTACTAGACTTGAAGGGTTTGATATTATCCAAGAATGCACGCACCATGGCCCTTTTGTTTCTAAACCAAGTATGTTCATCGAGATAGGAAGTTCTTTACCTCAATGGCAAGACAAAGAAGCAGGAAAAGTAATTGCAGAAACAATATTTGATCTGCTTGAAGGCAAGATGCTGCAGGACAGGGTAGCGTTCGGCATAGGAGGGCTGCACCACACACCAATATTTGGCAAGGTTATGGAACGTAAGGACATTGCATTTGGCCATGTATGCCCAAAATATATGCTCGAGGAATTAGACAAAGAGATGATTAAGCAAGCTTTGGATAAGACAATGGAAAAGGTTGATCTGATTGCATTGGATTGGAAAGGACTAGGCAAAGAAAAAGAAAGGATAATTCTCATGCTGGAAGATATGAAACTAAAGTGGGAGAAATTCAAATATTAAAAAAAGAAAAAAATTAATTTTCCATCTGTTTTTCTACAGAATTCTTTGATGCTTTGTACTGGTTAAACAACCCAGTAAATAATTTTGGCACCAAAGACATCTCTTCTGGCTTGGCAACATACGCGATCCTCATCTGAGTTTTGCCAGGATTCTTTTGGTCAGAAGCAACATTATAGAATCCATCCATAGGTGCAACAAGCAAAGTCATATCCTTGCCATCCACATCAACTTTGCCTTTTGTAGCACAATAAAGAACAAAGTCTTTTGCATCAAAACCATCATCAACTAAATTTCTTACATCAACAACAGAATATATTGAAGCGTCTGGACGTGAAACAATCACACCAGGAAGCATCTCCTTAAAATCTGAAGTTAATTTAGTCATCAAGGGTTTATAGTAGTCTCTTTGACCATCGTACCATGCTTTCAGATCTTCATGGGTTTCATGAGCCAAAGCACCAAAAATATATTGATCGATAGCAGGAGCACAAAGCAGCTTAGTAAATTCTGCAACAGATTTTTTATGAAATTGCTCATTATCTGTCACTAATGCACCAATCCTTAACCCGCAAGCATTCCATACTTTTGAAGCAGTTTCAATGCTTATCCTTTTACCAGTTATTCCAGGCACATCCTGCTCTGTCAATCCCCAAATGCTCGTTACTTTGCTCTCGTCATAGAACAATTCCCTATAAGCTTCATCACTGACCATCCACATATCATACTCAACACATAATTTACCAAGATCTACCATAGTATCATGATCATAAAAATGTCCTGTCGGATTATCATAAGGAATTACAACCATTCCGCCGGGTTTGTATTGTTCGATTATCTTTTCAATCTCACTTACATCAGGCATGCTAAATTTTCCATCCTCATTCAATGTTCTTGTAATAGAGATGTTTTTTCTCCCGCTTCCAAGAGCCATAGCATTATAATTAGTGTAAGCAGCATCAATCAATAGCAAAGGACTTTCTCCTGATCCTGCTTCGCCACAAACACCCAATACAACAAGATCCATAGCAGCACTGCCGCCAAAAGTAACTTGTGAATAAAGTTTGTCAGTTTTAAAACCAGACGAAGATATAATGTTCAAGAAAGCTTTATTTGTCTCTTCCATACCAACAGTCGCAGTATATTTATTTACTCCATCCTTAAACGGACTATTATCTGAATTAAGGTTAAACATCCTTTCCCTTAATTTAGGATGCATAGACAAACTTACATTGCCTATAGCTGTATTAACAGCATAAACATCATCTGTTCTTTTACTGTGCTCTATCTGAGCCAATCTTATAGCGCTAGGCTGTCTAGATTCAAAATGTTTAGAAAGTTTTGGTGACATATTTTCCCTCCAATTAGTTTTACAAAAGTTAAGTTTTCAGAAATAGTTTAAATAATTATCGAAAAATCTAATCAATCTTAAAATACAATCTTCTGTTGTTCTTGCCTTTGTTTTCGCACTTCATTAGTCTAATGCAGCCAACTTCCTTAGTTGACTTAACATGAGTGCCGCCATCTGCTTGTACATCAAAATCCCCTATTTTAACAAGACGTATTGTGTTTATACCTTCAGGCAAACCTTTTGCTAATTTTGTCAGTTCAGGTCTTGATTCTGCTTCTTCTCTAGAAATATATTCAACAAAAAGAGGCAGATCCTTTTCAACAATCTCGTTCGCTTTGTCTATGTATTTCTGCACCATCTCTGGATTATAGTTTTCCAAAGAAAAGTCTATCCTTGATTTTTCTTCTTTCAACTGATTTCCAGTAATCAATGCTCCTGCTTCATCATGTATCACTTTGCTGATTATGTGTGCTGCAGTATGACTTCTCATAAGTTTGTATCTTCTGTCCCAGTCTATGACACAATGCACCTTGTCCCCAACTTTTAAACCAGGCTTATCAACTTCATGAGAAATGTTTCCAGAAAATTTTCCGACAAATACAACAGCATACTCTTCACCATCTTTGACAATCCTGCCAATGTCATAGGATTGACCACCAGAATTAGGATAAAAGGTCGTATTGTCAAGAACAACAAACTTATCGTCTTTTACTTCTTTAACTGTCGAATCACACTCTTTCAAATAAGAATCGTCAAGATACAAAGCGTTCATCTTACAACACCATACTTCAATAACAATGTCTTATGACCAAAACCTATCTTCATCTTTTTTATTTCAGCCAAACTAAACATACCATATTCCTTGACTTCTTTCTCTTGCAATTTTATCTTTCCGCTTATAGTTCCTTTAAAAATATGACCTATATAATGTATATGCTTTTCAGGAAAAATCTCATTTTCATAATTCAAGAATTTAAGATTTTTTATCTCAATACTTATCTCTTCTTTCACTTCTCTCCTCACGCAATCTTCCACTTTCTCATACATCTCCACTTTTCCGCCAGGTATTGACCAATAGTCCTTAAAAGGCTCAGTATTTCTTCTGATTAAAAGAATTTTACCAGTATCGTCGAGAAGTATGCATCCTGCCGTAACTTTAGGAGTCATTTTAATTACAAATCCAACAATAACATGTCTAAATTATCGAACTGTTCATAACTGTGCTGTTCATTTATATCTCTAGCTCTTTTATATTCTTCATCACTAGGCTGTCTATTAAGTCCGTCAACAAAACCACAGTTATTGCATTGTCCGTTTTCTGGAACATGGTTTCCGCAAAAATCACATTTCTTTTTAGCCATTAGACTCACCACTATGTAATAAACCAATAACTGTTATATAAAACTTACTAGTTATGTTTTTAAAGAAGCCTAATTTTCTTTCGATGTAACATGGAAAAATTCAATTTCACAAAAGTGGAAAACATCGTTTTTCCGATGCTAAACAAAGAAGGTGTTGAGCATACGAAAAAGATTGTCAACTTTGCAATGCTGATTGCAAAAGAAGAGTGTCCAAATAACACATGTGATGTTCTTTTGGCAGCATATCTACAAGACATAGTGCCAGATAATAATATTTTGAAAGAAAACAATCAACACGCTATAAAAGCTGCGTTAATAGCTGAAGAGATATTGGAAAAACATTTTCCTGAATATAATTCCAGAAAAATACTGCATTCTATAAGATACCACGAAGATGAACGTATCACAAAAGATCCAATTATAGGAGCAGTATGGGATGCTAATCTTCTTGAGAAAAATAAAAAAGACATCAACTTATTCTCTACAGCAAGAGGAATTGAACTTGCTTTGATGCAATAGATTTATAAGTTCTTAAGCTAATAAATATCTAAAATAAGTCAAAAAAATAATCAAAGTTAGTTTTTTTATTCTTTAATCTCTTTAACTTCATACTCTTTCTCAAAATCATCAATCTCAGTCATCAAAACCTTGATCTTTATCTTCTGATGCGACTTCTTGCCCTTTACAACCTTCTTCAACTGCTCTGCAAAATCAAAATCAAACGCTGTCAAAAGCTTATCAACTTCCTTATCATCTTCTTTAATAACATAGCATTTGAACAAGACATCATTCATCTGTTTTTTCGTATCCCAATCAGATATGATCAATGTTTTTGGTATCTTGTTGTCAAAAAAAACAAACCTTGCAGAATAATCAGGCTGTCTCAAATTCTTATAATTTGCCATATATATAATAGAAAAGAAGGATTATATAAAAAGTTTTTGTTATATCATCTATAATCAACCATACATAAGCTTTATAAGATTTATTCTACTAGCAGAAACATGGGAGCACTAGAGCATATTGTAACAGAAGTAGGAATAGATAGAAAGAAACACAATGAAAAAGTTATGTTTACGTTCTTTGATCTTGGTACAGTATATTGCGATTGGAAAGACTATATTTTTCCAAGCAAAAAAATGGATGAAAAGGAAAAAAATCATCTGAAAGATCTAATAAGCACAGACCCCAATCTGCAAGATTGCAAGATGAAATCTGTCAAAAAAATCCCTCATTGGAACATAACACAAGTAATAGGCAACATAAACAAAAAAAACTATATTGCTGAACTGTTGAAAGAAAACAAAAAAAAAGGCAAGATAATAACAGACAAGAACGTAAGCCAAGCAAGATGGAGTTTTGGGATTCCAGGACAAAAGATTTTGATAGAAGATAGACTTGAAAACATATTAAAAAAAGTAAAGAAAACAAACAAAGATGTAAGAAAAATAAATGAAAAGATAAACAAATATGGAAAAGATAACAAACAAGCGACAATAACAAGAACTATCAACAGGCTTTATGGTATAAAAACAGAAGACCAAAGACAAAAGTTCAAAAAAACGAAGATAGGCATGCTATTGCCTGAAAAAGTTCTAAAAAAACAAGAAAGCATAGATGAACTTATTACAAAATTAAATTCCAAAATAAAGTTATTAGGAGACAACGAGATAAAATACAATAAAGACCAAAAGCAGTTTGCTGTTAATCTAGATTCTCCAAGAAAATATTTTAGGTGGAAAAAGTATATGGATGCGGATGAGATAATCAATGCAAAATGGTGCTTTTTTGACATCGAAATACCCCAATTCAAATCAGATAAACCAGAAATAAGTTGGGTAGGAATAAGCTATGTAGAAAAGGGAAAAGTATACAAAAAAGAGATACATACGATACACAAGCATAAACTAAAAGAAACAGAAGGCTATAAGATAATCCTTCATAAGTCTGAAAAAGATTTAGTTAAAGGTCTTAAGGAAAATATACTCAAAGAAAATCCTTTGTTCTATTCAGCATACAATGCAAGATTCGACTTACCAAAATTAAGGGAAGCAGGAGATTTTGCTGTAGGAGAAAGAAATACTGAACCAATATTTGAAGCCACAAACAAGTTCTTTGAAAGGATGGGGATAAGAGGAAAACAAGTCATAGATTTCTATAATTGGGCAAAGATTGCGCTATGCGATAAGGTAAACCGAAAATTGGTGATGACATCTGGAACATTGCTTGAAGAAAAAGTTCAAAAAGACATATCTTATGGAGAGATGGCGTGTCTAGACAAGGAGTTTGCAGAAGGCAATTTGAAATCAGGAGAGATAATCGCAAAATATCTCAGAAAAGATGTGGATCTGATGCCGCAATTATTTTTTACAGAAGAGATAAAAAATTCAATAAGAGATGCTGTAAAGATTGCAAACGATTACAAAGTTCCACTAACAAAGATATTCCATACTAAGAAATGCATAGTTGATGCATCTGACAGAAAATTCTTCAATGAACTTGGAACATACAAGATTCAATACAGAGAAGTAATAGAAAAAGGAAGCGCTGAAAAGGAGAAGTTCAAGAATTTCTTCAGAAAAATAAGCGGATTTAAGTCAAAAGAAGGCAGATATAAGGAAGTATACAAAGTATATCTTCCTATAGGAGACTTTTTCAGAGAAGAGATATATAGAAGATTTCCAGAAGGAAAAAAATTCTTTGACTACAAATACAGCAAGATAGATAAAGATGGAAACATAAAAGATAAAAGAAGACAATTTTTCCTTTCACAATTTTCTGAAGGTTTGATAGATGAAATGATTATCAATTATATGTTGTTATACAGAAGACACATAAAAAAACAAGGAAAAGATCCAGACAAACAATTAAAGAAACTGGAAAAGAAAAAATTGAAACTGCTTGAGGAACTTGAATTTAAAGACCATCATTTTACAAAGACAATATATAACAACCTAGTCGAAAAATTAAAAGAAGACAGTTCAAGGATGGAAACAGAAGAAAGTAACAAATACACATGGGGGTTATTCCATCTTAAGAAAAAAACGCTTAAACCTGAAAAATATTACGAGTATTGCGACTTATTTACAAAACAAAGGCTTGAAAATTTGTTTAAGACAAATAGAAGAACATTCAAACAGTTTAAAAATCTTTGCGATGTTGAAACAGACATAAGAGAATCACAACAAAAATCTACAAAAAAAATAGAAAAACTGGAAAAAGGAATAATTAACTTTTCTAAGATATACACAATCTCGCCAGAACATTTTGAAGATGAACTAAAATATAAAATTGAAAAAGTAAGAAGATTTATTGAAGCAAATGGTTTTGAAGTCATACATATCCAAAATAAATATCTATACTTGGTAGGAGGCAATAAAAAAGCTTTGGACAAGGCAAAATTTATACACATAGACACAATAGACGATGCAATAGTAAGCAAAAAAGATTCTGGACACAATATATACTACAAACAATTAGGATTCTATCAAGGAGCAAAGGTAAAGGATGATGCTGACTGGCATTTTAACAGGACAGAGATGAAAATGTATGACAAAGTACTAACAAACGCTCTTGAAGGAAACTACAAAAAAGCTATCCAAGAAGCTTACAGAATACTTAATATAGCAAACAAAAGCTATGATCCAGAAGATTTTGTTTGGAAATCAAAAACAAGCTTAAAAAGAAAAGCTTATCTAACAAGAAAAGACCCTAAGAAAAAAAATTGCTTGACATACTATGATCCAAAAGACATAATAGGAAAGAAAGATATAAAAATAGATGAAGAAGGACATTATTTTGTTGAGGAAATGAAAAAAGTCAAGATAGGAAGAAAAAAGAAAGAAGTACCTGTAAAGATAAAAGTATACGATACTGAAGATGTGATGCATGAATTCAATGAATACAGGAAAAGGCTAAACACAAGAACAGGATATCTCTTGAATGTTATAGCGAAAGAGCAAAGACAAGCTTTTTATAACCTAAAAGATAGCGAACTTAACAGATTAAGACAATGGTGCAGACTAGAAGGAGTATAAGATGAACCTAGAAAAAATACTTTATCACATGGATTTTACTAACGACCTAAATAACCTTAAAGAAGTTAAAAACTATCATGAATACAGACAAACAGGGGTAAGAAATACAGTTAAATCTATATTAAGAGGAGGAACTGCAGGTTATTTTATAGCAGGAGCAGCATATTTAACAGGAAATTGTTTAGGAATAGATATTGAACAGGAGATAAATGAATTTGCATACAGTGGAGCAGAAGTAGGGTTGTTTATGGATATCTTTCAATATACAGTAAAAAGCACGATATACTTATTAAAGAATAAAAATTGCAGAAAGATTGATTAAGATGGAACTTGAGCAAATACTTTATCATATGGATTATAAAAATGATCTGGATAATCTGAAGACAGCAAAGGGAACTTTGCAAAATTAGCAAAAACGTAAACTCTATATATCTACTTGATAT
>CAYSVS010000028.1:0-15282 GCA_964434475.1 uncultured Methanosarcinales archaeon | reverse complement strand
ATCAAGTAGATATATAGAGTTTACGTTTTTGCTAATTTTGCAAAGTTCCCTATATTAGATCGCAGGATTATCTTGTAAACGCTTTTGAATTATTCACTCGATTTAAGAATAGGCTAAGCGATGATGAAAAAGAACCGAGATTGTATGATTCATATTCTACCAAGATTCATGTGCTGTTAGCAGACTCTTATCTTTTGCAGGCAAGATTGACTGATAAATATACAGATAATGATTCTTTTTTTTATCTTGAACATGCTATGGATATGTATGAGAAAATATTGGATGATTGTGTTTTTGTTAATACTACTGATTTAGCTCATGTATTGTTCCGAATAGGAGAAGCAATGGATTTTTATGAAGGAAGAGAATACAAGGATTGGAAAATGAAATATTATAAAACTGCAGAGATAATAATGAACGAAATACATTTTACAGGTTAGATTTATAAATAAAGATTTTTCTTAATTGTTTATGGATAATTACACCAAGTATATGGGCGAGCTTATCAAAGAGATAATTAAGAATAGGTTGGATAAGTTACAGATTGCAAAACTAAAGTTAAAGTTATGTTCTAAACACAATATAAAAAAACCGCCTACTGATTTTGAGATATTGCTTTATGCAGATGAAAAGCTTTTGCCAAAGCTAAATATTCTTCAGACAAAGCCAGGAAGAACAAGTTCTGGAGTTTCTGTGGTTGCTGTTATGACTAAGCCGCATAGATGCCCTCATGGCAGATGCATATCGTGTCCTGGAGGAGTTGACAGTTATTATGGTGATGTGCCTCAATCATATACAGGCAAAGAGCCTGCAACGATGAGAGGTATAAGAAACAACTATGATCCTTATCTTCAAGTGTTCAATAGATTAGAACAATACGCGGTCTTAGGGCATAATTTTGAAAAGATAGAGCTTATAATTATGGGCGGCACTTTTCCTTCTTTATCGACCAAGTATCAAGATAACTTTGTTAAGGGATGCTTTCAGGCGATGAACGATTTTAGCAGGATATTTTTCATAAAAGGCAAGTTTAATATAAAAAAATTCAAGACCTTCTTTGAGCTGCCTGCACATGTAGGTGATGAATCAAGGACAAAAAGACTGCATAAGAAGATATTGCAGATAAAAAAATATGGTAGATTGTTGAATAATGATGAATTACATAATAAAAAAATAAACCTAAAAAAATTACAAAAAAATTCTAAAAAAGAACAAAACATATCGACCACATTATCGCGCGAACAATCTATGAACGAAAAATCAAAGATAAGATGCATAGCATTGGCTATTGAAACAAGGCCGGACTATTGCAAAGCAAAACATATCAAGCAGATGTTAAAGTTAGGATGTACAAGAGTAGAGCTTGGAGTTCAAAGCATATATGATGATGTTTTGGATAAACTAGAAAGAGGGCATTCTGTAGATGATTCTATAGAAGCAACAAGACTTATGAAATGTTCTTTGCTTAAAGTAGGTTATCATATCATGCCTGGATTGCCAAAAAGCAATTATGAAAAGGACAAGAGTATGTTTAAGGAACTTTTTAGCAACCAAAACTTTAAACCTGATGCATTGAAGATATATCCTTGCATGGTGATGCCTGGAACAAAACTATTTGATATGTATAATAAAGGAAAGTTCAAGCCAATAAACACTTTACAGGCTGCTAACCTTATTGCAGAGATAAAACAATACGTACCAAAATATTGCAGGATAATGAGGGTGCAGAGAGACATACCTACATTTGTCACAAGTGCGGGTGTTGATAAGACTAATCTTAGACAGTATGTTTCAAAAATAATGGAACAGAAAAGTATTGTTTGTAATTGCATACGCTGCAGAGAGCCAAGGAAAAGAGAAATAAGCTGGAAAGATGTTCGATTAAATATTATGGAATATGATGCAAGCGAAGGAAAAGAATTTTTCTTGAGCTTTGATGACATGGAGAACAATATTTTATTAGGATTTTTGAGATTAAGGCTATTGCCTGATGCAGTCGCAGGAGTTAGAGAATTGCACGTATATGGGCAAGCTACTTCTTTAGGAAAAAAGGGCAACATACAGCACAAAGGCCTGGGAAAAAAGCTGATGAAAGAAGCTGAAAAGATATCCAAGAAAAACAGCTGCAAAAAGATAAAAGTCATAAGCGGAATAGGAGTAAGGGAATACTATAGAAAACTAGGTTATAAGAAACAAGATACTTATATGGTCAAGAAAATCAGATTTTAGAATTTATTAGATGAATTTTGTTCTGGTTAATAATTCAAACATAAAATGCCCGTTAATTTTATAAAAGATATTCTTTTAATCTTATGCTATGAGAAATCCAATTTACATTGACCGAAGAATTGCAGCAAATCTGACGAATTATTCAAAGGAAAAAAAAGAAAGAAGAATTATTGTAGTTCCTTTTTTGACTTATGATCTTGAAAAAGATTCAGTGGTAGGGCCTTTAGAAGCTTCTTTGAATTCTGTTGATGCAGTTTTGGGTTTTTGCGATTTAGGTGCTTGTGCAGAACAATATCTTAGTGAGATGTCTAGTTACAGGAATTTTATATCTCTTGTGCAAAATAAGAAAGGAT
This sequence comes from uncultured Methanosarcinales archaeon, assembly GCA_964434475.1. GTDB lineage: Archaea > Nanobdellota > Nanobdellia > Woesearchaeales > CAYSVS01 > CAYSVS01. The sequence continues at coordinate 12,700 of CAYSVS010000028.1, read as the reverse complement.
TATACTGTTTTGATGGGTTGTTAAATGAGTATTCTATAAATTTCAGAAAGGATAAGAGAGAAACTTATAATCCTAGAAATTTATGTTTTAAGATAAACGACGGTAAAATAAAAATATTCGACCATGATAACAAAGAATCACAAAATATCTTGAAACCAAGAGGATTTAACAAGTATTTTCAAGATATTGTGTATAGGTATAAACAAGGCTTAAAGCTTGTTTTTGAAGATAAGAAGCTTGAACTGAAAAATTAGGTTAGTTTTAAATAAGTTATATCTTTTGTAATATTATGGAAGACTATAAAGCAACAACTATCAAGACTTATGGTAGGACTGTAGATAAATATCATGAATTGACCAAAGATATTGAGATGTCAGAATTACCTGAATTTCTAACAAAGATAAGTCCTAATAGCTTGATTCTTGATTATGGCTGCGGTCCTGGAAGAGATTGTATTAAGTTTGCAAAAGCAGGTCATAATGTTGTTGGCATTGATTTATGCATTGAGATGTTAGAAAAAGCAAAAGAAGTTAGAGATATTACAAAAGATCTTTCTGTATCCCCTGTATATCTTAAGATGGATATAGAAAAATTAAATTTTAAGGATAATTATTTTGACGCGATATGGAGTACAGCTTCATTACTTCATCTTAAAAGATCTGCAGTACAAGGAGCAGTCGATGAGATGTATAGGGTTCTAAAGCCAGGTGGATTAGTTTTTGTGAGCGTGAAAAAAATAATTGGCAAATCTGAAGAAAAGAGGTATGATTCCAGGTATGGGTTGACTGAAGAATCAGGATTATTTAAGCAATTCACTTATTTTGAACCAAGCGAATTAGAAGATGTCTTAAGGAATTCTGGCTTTAATATAGATGAGACGCAAAACAAGAGCAAGGAAAGTCATGCTTACAATACAAATCCTTGGATAAGCGTATATTGCAGAAAGTGATCATTTTTTAACTACGTAATATAGTTCATCACCAAGTTCAAAAGATTCAAAATTATGATTGTAACGATTACATATCTTCTCAAACCAGTTCCTTTTTTTCAAATTCATCTCTTTTTTTCCAGACAATGTTTTCAATGGAAAGGAAACAACGATAAAATTGGCATCTATATTCTTGATTATGTCATAGCTAATGTTTTTGCGTATATTTTCCAAGCTATCAAGAACCTTGAACAAGAAGCAAACATCGACATTGTATTCTTTTAGGCGTTCATAATCTTCCAAAAGATTTATCTTAACAGCTATGCCTTTTATCTCACCAGGCATTATGGTAAAGTATTCGTTAAGAAAATCTACATCAGGCTGGTTGAATTCAGAAGCGATATAATCTATATTATCAAGCTCCATAAAAGGTATTGTTAAAGGATTCAATCCGCAGCCAAGATCAAGGATCGATTCAGGCTTTCCTGTTATAGAAAAAATAGTTTGATACAATTCCTTGTTATTCTTTATCCTTTCGCATGTAGAAATATGTGTTTTCAATAATGCTGCGTGTTTCTCTAATATTTTCTCTTTTTTTATTATTGTTTTTTTACCGCTGTTTTCTTTTATCGCTTTTCTCAGTTCTTCCAATAAATTATGGCGTTTGTTTATTGTCTTTGCCTGAAACATGCCATAAACATCATGCGCTTTCTCTCTAACGTACTTAACAAGTTTCTTTATTTCATAATTCTTTTCAAGATTAGTAACATTATTAATTATTGGAATAAGCTTGGTGTTCTGTTCAATATATTTTTTTATGTTCTTGTTTATATAATCCTTTTCAAGATACATCAGTTCTTTTTTTCTTTTAATTAGTTCAACTATATTATCCAATCTTTCATCATTAATTTCTTTGCTATATATTTTCATATAATCTTTTTGTTTTACTCATTAAATATAAATATTTCTTTTCAATTACCTGCTTTTCAGAAAAAGTAGTTAATTTTACCAGTTAACATAGTTTCTGATTGTAAAACAATACTTATCATATAGAGATACTGGCGAAGCTTATGTTTATGGACTGCAGTGAGCTAGACTTTTTTCAGATAGTCAATCACCAAAAACCTTATATACCACAATATGTTGTGTATTTTCAATGGGGGTAAATGCTGATGAAATGTCCATATTGTAGTTCTATGGGTAGTAAAGTAATAGATAAAAGGGATGATATAGGATTCAATAGAAGAAGAAGAGAATGCCTTAAGTGCAAGGCAAGATATACAACTTACGAAAAGATAGAGCTTAAGCCTTTGCTGATAAAGAAGAAGAATAAAAAATTTGAGCCTTTTTCAAAAGAGAAACTGCTTAGAGGTATGATACTTGCATGTGAAAAAAGACCTATTTCTGAAGATAAGATAAAGACCATAGCGGATGATATAGAAACAGAGATTAGGAGTTTACCTAAAAAACAGCAAAGCACAAAATATGTAGGAAGGATGATATTGCAGCACCTAAAGGAATTGGATGCTGTAGCTTATTTGAGATTTGCATCTGTGCACCAGAATTTTAGGAATATTAAGGCATTTGAATCAGAGGTAAAGAAACTATCAAAATAAGGTAAAAATGAAAAGAAAAGATTATATCTCCTGGGATGAGTATTTTATGGGTATAGCTTTGCTTTCTGCGCATAGAAGCAAGGATCCTAATACTCGTGTTGGTGCCTGCATAATTAATGAACACAACAATATAATAGGCATAGGCTACAATGGTTTTCCAAAAGGTTGTCATGATGATGTTTTGCCTTGGTCAAGGAAAGCAGAGCATCCTAATGATACTAAGTATCCTTATGTTGTGCATGCAGAGGCAAATGCAATACTTAACTCAACAAAAAATCTTCATGGTTCTAAGTTGTATGTTGCATTATTTCCTTGTAATGAGTGTGCTAAACTGATAATACAGTCTGGAATAAAAGAGATAGTTTATTTGTCAGACAAGTACAAAGAGAGCCATTCAACACAAGCATCAAAAAGGATGCTTGGTTTAGCAGGTGTAGCTTTAAAAAAATTAGATATGTCTGAAAAGCAGATATTATTAGATTTTGGGGTGAAAGAATGATAAAAAAAGATATGATGATAGCTGAAGTAGCAGAAAAATATCCTGATACTGTAAAAGTATTGTTGGATCACGGCCTGCATTGTATAGGATGTCATGCTGCCCATAATGAAAATTTAGAGCAGGGCTGTAAAGCGCATGGATTGGATGATAAGGAGATAGATGAGATGGTAGAAGAGATGAATAAAATATTAGAGAATAATTAAAGAAAGAAATATATACTATTTCTTTTTACTTATATATATGAGTATAGGTTTTTTTCATAATAATTTTGATTGGTGTAATAAAAGTATAGTTGATCATTTAAGAAATAAAGGCATTAAAGTAGAGGTAATTAATATAGATGATTATGTTCTTGATTTGAATTATAAGAAAAGTTTATTTCATAGATTATATGTTAATAGGGTTTATCCTGTGAGTAAAGTTAAGAGCTATACTAAACAATTATATTTCAAAGATTTGAATAATATAAGATTTATGTTAAATATAGTGAAATATATGGATGATGTAGGTATAAAAGTGATTCATCCTTTTCCTACTTCTTACATAGATTATAGTAAAACTGAAGCTTCAAGAGCCTTAGATAAATTAGGTGTTGTTAATCCTGAGACCAAGTTGATCTCTAATAAAAATACTGCACTAAAACTAGGAAAAAGGATGAAATTTCCAAAGATTATAAAGATTGATCTAGGAGGCGGCGCAATCGATGTGTTTTTTGTTAAAAACTATAACCAGTATCAAAAAGCGATATCTAATTTAACTAAAAATTATCACTTAATACATATTGAAGATTTCGTTGAACCGCCGCAATATGTAACCAGAATGTTTCTTTTAGACGATAAATTTATTGTTGCTTATAAAAAATTTGTTGATGATTGGGGAATAGGAAGCGTTACTAAAGGCTCATCTTGGCAGCTTTATTCTGATATACCTAAAAGATTAATAAATATAGGTAAAAATATCTCTAAACATTTGAAGATAGATATTTTAAGTTTAGATATTATTGAATCAGATAATGAAGCATGTGTGATTGATGTTAATCCTACTCCTGTATTTTATGAGAAAAGCAAGAATTTATTTGGGTTTGATCCTACTAAAAAGATAGCAGAGTATATAGCTTCAGTGCATAGAAATATAAAAAAATAGATGGATGTGATAATCAGATTGTGAACAATCTTAGTATTTCTTATATGTGGAGAATAAATTATATTATTCCTTTTTTGCTATCATGGGTGTTTTATACTTTTAATACTGCTGGTCTCATAAAAATAATGAGTTTTTAGGACACAAAAAATATTTTAATGTTTTTTCGTGTATTGACTAGTCGTCATAAAGTATTGACATATTCATTTTAGTTTTGGCTTGTTCTTTTAAGTCTTTTGAACCTGTCTAGAAGTCTATCTATGTTATCATCTCTTGCTTTCAATAAATCATCGTATGTTCTTATTCCTATGTCCCAAGAATCTAAGCCTTCTTTAAATATTATGTGTTTTGTTTTGTTGAACATATCTTGTTCACTTTTATAAAAATTTATATTTGCTGGATCTATTATGAATGTATCTTCATATGTGTGGATTCTTGAGAATGGTTTTGATGATAACTTTCTGTACATCAATATATTCCTGTCAAATGTTTCTAAATGTGTGGTAGGAATTTCTTGGGCTATCATCAACATCCTAAACACAGTTCCATAATCAGAATTGGTTTGTATATTCCCTTTTTCTAAAATCTCTGCTGCGGTTCTTTCTCTGAATTCCTTTTTTTTTAAATCTCTTTTTTCCTGGTTAGGGAGTGTGCTGTAATCTTCCATGACTTTTAATCTTCTTATGTATTTTGCAGTCTTATATGCTTTTTTAAAAACTTCTGTTCCGTCTGGAACATAAGTGATCATATTTTTTATTTCCTTTATGTGTTCATAAGCAGTCTTACTTATCCTTGTTTGTTTTCCTTCCTTCAGGTATTCTTCAATCATAAAAAAAAGAAAATTAGGTTTTGTTTTAAATCTTACTGTTTACATCTGTGGCATTCCGCCCATTCCTGGCGGCATTCCTTGTGGAGGCATAGCTGGAGTTTCAGCTTTTCCGCCTGCTATGACGTCATCTATTCTCAGTATCATTATAGCAACTTCGCTCGCAGATGAAACCGCTTGAGTCTTTATCTTAAGAGGTTCGATAACCCCTTTTCTCCAAGAATCAACTATCTTTCCTTTGAATACGTCAATCCCTGCCCATTTCATTTTTTTGTCATGTGCAGCTTTCAGTTCAGTAAGCACATCTATAGGGTCCAATCCTGCATTCTCGGCCAAAGTTCTTGGTATAACTTCAACAGATTTTGCGAATGCTTGAACAGCCAACTGTTCTCTTCCTGACAAACTATTAGCATATTTTCTCAACCCTTTTGCAAGTTCTATCTCTGGTGCTCCCGCACCTCCTACTACTTTGTTCATTTTCAATGCTGCTCTTAAATCACCTATAGCATCATCCATAGCTCTTTTGACCTCATCAACAACATGTTCTGTTCCGCCTCTTACCAATATAGTTACAGATTTAGGGTTTTTGCATTCCTTGACATATATCATCTCTTCATCCCCTACTTTGACCTCTTCTACAATTCCTGCTTTTCCAAGATCATCTTTGCTTAGATCATCCAAGTTGGTCACTATCCTAGCTCCTGTAGCTCTTGTTAGGTTCTCCATATCGCTTTTCTTTATCCTTCTTGCAGCGAATATGCCTTGTTTGGCAAGGAAATGCTGTGCTAAATCATCTATGCCTTTTTGACAGAATATTATATTAGCTCCGCTATTTACTATCTTTTCTACCATATTCTTTAGCATAGCTTCCTCTTGGTCAATAAAAGCCTGCAATTGACTAGGGTCTGTTATTGATATTTTAGCGTCTGTTTCTGTATCTTTTATTTCTATAGCAGAATCTATTAATGCAATCTTAGCGTTTTCAACTAGTTTAGACATTCCAGGATGCACCCGTTCTTTATCAAGAACAATGCCTTTTACTAATTCACTATGATCTACGCTGTCTCCAACTTTCTTTTCAATCTTTATATTGTCTAATCCTATACTTCCATCTTCATCCATTACTTGTTTAATCGCTTTTACTGTTATATCTGCTAGAATCTCTTTAGAATTTTCAGCTCCTTTGCCTGTCATTGCAGTTATTGCAATCTTTTTTAATAAATCTGTATCTTTTTCTTGGATGTTTTCAGCCATATCATTAAGCAATTCTTGCGCTTTTGCAGCTGCTAACCTATAACCTTTTGCTAATACAGTGGGATGCACTTCCTGTTCCAATAACTCTTCTGCATTTTTTAATAGTTCGCCAGCCAAAACAACCGCTGTTGTTGTTCCATCTCCCACTTCGTCTTCTTGCGTTTTTGCAATCTCTACTATCATTTTAGCAGTAGGATGCTCAATTTGCATCTCTTCAAGGATTGTAACGCCGTCATTCGTGACAGTAACATCTCCTAATGCATCCACTATCATCTTGTCCATTCCTTTAGGACCTAATGTTGTTCTAACTGTTTCTGCAACTAGTTTAGCTGCCATGATATTGTTTCTTTGTGCTGTTTTACCAGTACTTCTTTGAGTGCCTTCTGGCATGATATAAATAGGTTGTACTTCTTTAGACATAATATCCACCCCGCATTATAATTATGGTATAAGGTTGAGGTTCGCGGATTGTTTATAAAGTTTTTGGCAGACTTTAAATAATATTTGATAATTAATCAAGATATGCTAACCAAAAAAAATTTTGTCTGCAAAAGATGCGGGGAGTGCTGCAAGCCTGTCGTTTTGATTACAAAAGAAGAGATTAATTTGATAAAAGCAGCAGGATTTAGCGATTTTTTAACCTTGGATCCTATACATCCAGAAAACGGCTATGTCGCTATAAAGAAAAATGATGATGGATATTGCATATTTTTTGACAAGAATAACAAGAAATGTATCATATATCGTGTTAGGCCAGATGTCTGCAGACTATATCCTTTTTCTCAGAAAGATGTGTTGGAGACAAACGACTGCAGGCCGAGATTGTTTTGAGATTTAAACTTGATGATTACTCGCCAAAATAATTCTTTTTAATCTATGTTTTCTTTGCTATATATTACATACGATATGTTATATTTGTTGTCACAGAAACTTTTTATCTCCTGCCAGAAATAGTTTTTGTCAGTAGATTTAGGATTAAGTTTTCCTTCGTCATTAATTATGTTTTTTTCAAAAAGCGCATTATATATTTTTCCGCCTTTTCCATACTCTCTTCTAAGAATATTATTTATTTTTGAAGTGGATGGTCTTTTTTCAGACTCTAATATTTTTATTATTTCTTCGACTACGATTTTTAACATTTTTGATCACAAAATTTTAAATAAAATAATCAACACTTGATTTTTTTCTTAAGCTTTGACTTTATCTTCAAACCATTGATCAGTTCCTTACATCTGTTTCTTAATGTTACTTCTGTAACCTTTGCTGTGTCAGAAACATTCTTTTGCGTAACTTTCTCGTTAAGTATCAAAGCAGCAATATATATTGCCGAAGCAGCTGTACTTAATGGGCTTTTTCCATTAGTTAATCCTATCTTGTCAGCTTTTTCTATAATTTCAACAGCTTTAGACTGTACTTTAGGACTTAGGCCTAGTTCACTGTTAAACTTTCCTAAGAAATCTATAGGATTGCTTAAAGTCATTTTAATGTTCAATTTCTTGACAAGATATTTGTAGTTCTTAGCTATAATTTTTTTATCGATTCCAGAAACTTCGCTTATTTCTTTTAATGATTTTGGTAAAGCATGCATCTTGCAGGCTGCATATATACTAGCAACAACAATATACTCGCAGCTTCTAGCTCTTGTAAAGCCATGTTGTGCAAATTGCCTGTATAATTGAGCAGCTTCTTTTTCTACTCTTTCAGGTATGTTTAGACTATTGCCAAGCAATCTAAGATTAGCAAGATTCTTATTGAAATTGCTTTCTAAGCTAGAACTTGTCCAGTTGTTCTTTTTTCTGATTCTTCTAAATAATATCTGTTGTTTTGAACTTAATCTGCTCAAATCCTGGCGATTACCTACGCTTGTAGAAAGATTGTTTGAAACTCTTGGATCCCATGGAGCTCCTGTTCTTGATAATTTCTCCATATTCTCGCTGTCAGCAAACCTTTCCCTGCCAAAATTCACCATGCTTTCTTCTACTACGAAGCCGCAGCTTTTGCAGATCACTTCTCCTTGTTCTTTATTGATAAAAAATTTTGATTCTCCACATTCCGGGCATTTTTGTTTTTCTCTTACCATTGTAAAGTAGATAAAATGCTTGAACTATTTAAATCTTTTGGTTTCTTAATCACTTAAGAGGGACAAAAAGACAAAAATATTTATTTTTCAATATTGAAAATAAATAATCATCCAAACATTTATAAATAAACTCAAATTTCATCCATCTGCTGAGGCATATAAACTATGTTCTCGGGAAGCCACCACGTTTTCTCGAGACTTTAATGGAGGAAAAATTAAAAATGGCGGAATTTAAGATTGTTATTGGAGATCCTAAGTCTGGAAAGTCCAAACAGATAGAGCTTAAGGATGATCAAGCTCAGCCTTTTTTAGGACTTAAGATAGGAGATGAAGTAAAAGGCGAACTTATAGATATGACTGGTTATAACTTTGAGATTAGAGGAGGAAGCGATAGATGCGGATTTCCTATGCGTAAAGGTATAAATTTACCTAGGAAAAGGATTCTTACAAAAGGAGGAGTTGGATTCAAAAACTTCCAAAAAGGCCTTAAAAGAAGAAAAATGGTTTGCGGAGAGAAGATAAATGAATCTACTAAACAGGTAAATCTTAAAGTTATCAAGGCAGGTGCTCAATCTTTGTTTGAAGAGCCTAAAGCTAAAGAAGAGCCTAAAGCTAAAGAAGAGCCTAAAGAGGAGAAATAGATGGATTTTAAGGTTTATCTTGATAAGGTTAAGAATTATTTTAAAAGTTTTCCTGATAAAGCAAAGCATTTGCCTGAATGGTTTAATGCATTGCCTAAAGATGAAAAGATCGCTTATTCATCAATTTTTGCAGGTATTTTTTTAATACTGATAAGCTTTTTTTTATGGTAAAAGAACATGGTAAAGAAAAAAACAAAAACTGAAAAGAAAACAAAAACTGTTAATAATAAAGTAACTAGAAAGAAAACTGTAAAGAATGCTGTACAGCCAGAGGTAAATATAGGTATGGTTGGGCATGTTGATCATGGCAAGACAACACTGACAGAGAGGTTTTCTGGAAAATGGACAGATACACATTCTGAAGAACTTAAAAGAGGAATAACGATAAGATTAGGATATGCTGACACTACTTTTTACAAATGCACAAAATGCAAAGGTTCAGAATCATATTGTTCTACAGAAAAATGTCCTGAGTGCGGTTCTGATTGCAAATTACTGAGGAAAATAAGTATAGTCGATGCTCCAGGACACGAAAGCTTGATGGCAACAATGCTTTCAGGAGCTACTATAATGGATGGTGCTCTGTTGTTAGTATCTGCTACTGAGACTTGTCCTCAACCGCAGACAAGAGAACATCTTATGGCTCTTGAGATAGCAGGAATAAAAAATGTGATTATAGTACAAAACAAGATAGATCTTGTTTCAGAAGAACAGGCCATGAAAAATTATGAGCAGATAAAAGAGTTTGTAAAAGGTACAGCTTATGAGGATGCACCTATTGTTCCTATTTCTGCTCAACATAATATTAATATAAATTATCTTATTGAAGTTATAGAAAAAAATGTTCCAACACCTGAGCGCGATTCTAAAAAGGATCCTATGATGCTTATAGCAAGAAGCTTTGATATAAACAAGCCAGGTTCTACTCCCTACAATATGATGGGAGGAATACTTGGAGGAGCTATTGTTCAGGGAGTGCTTAAGCAGGGAGATGAGATTGAGATTAGGCCAGGCTATGAAGTTGAAGAGCAGAACAAGAAAGTGTACAAACCTTTGTTTACAAAGATACTTTCAATTAATACAGGAAGCCAGCAGGTTAAGGAAGCTCAACCTGGTGGAAGCGTAGGCATTATGACAAGTCTTGATCCTAGTATAGTTAAAAGTGATAGGTTAGCTGGAGGGATAGTTGGTCACAAAGATAAACTGCCACCTGTATTGTATGAACTTACATTAGAAACACATCTTCTGGAAAGAGTAGTAGGTGCTAAAGAGGATTTAGTTGTTGAGCCTATAAAGATGACAGAGATACTTATGCTTAATGTTAATTCAGCTGCAACAGTTGGTGTTGTTACTGAGTTAAGCAAAGACAAGATAATATGTAAATTAAAAAGGCCTGTTTGTGCTTATCCTGATTCGAGAGTCACAATATCCAGAAGATTAGGAAACAGGTTTAGATTGATAGGATATGGGATAATAAAAAAAGAATAGAAACTTAATAATTTAAGCATTCGTTCTTTACTTCTCTAAATTTAAGGAAATATTGTCTTTCTTGTTCTTGTGTTGTCCACCATGGTAAGTTACCAACATTTATGTCCATACATATTGATTTGTCAAATTTTTCATTCAACAATTCTTTTGCTTCTATATACATATCAAAGCATTCATAATTCCTATAATTCATGTTTCTGCAATAGTTTAAGGCCAAGTCTGTATTATTGCTCTCTATCATCTCAGCTGCAACTTGCTTATAGTTTAGGTTCTTTTGAATCTTTCCATATTGGAATGAAATAGTAAATAATAATAATACTACAACAAAAAAAATTAATAATGGGTGATGATGTTTATTTACAGGAACCTTTACTTTTCGTTTATAATTTCTCTTTGTTTTTTTGGTTTTAGAATTCCTTTTTATTGATATATTCTTTACAGGTTTTTTTTTACTCTTTTTAGTTGATCTTTTGGCTTTTGCCATACTTTTACCTCTTTTTTGAAATATACATCGTATAATGTATTTTCTATTTAAATAGTTTTTGGTGGGAAAGGTATATAAATGATATGATACTGGTTATTTCTATGAAATATATAATTGAACATTTAGACGGACGCGTGTATAAATGGTGCTATCTTGAATACAAGCATATCTCGGATACAGTCGGAAAAAGCAATCTTATATTTACTAACGTAAAAGGAGAGGCTGGAAGGAAACTTTTATCTAAGTTAGGCAAAGTCCATAAAGAATCTGTTACACAGTTAAATCTAAAAAATATATGTATTTTAGATCCTGTTGCAAAGCAGACAATTACAACCAAAGACACAAAAAAGTTCGATTATGTAATCTTTGGAGGCATACTTGGAGACTATCCTATGCGACAAAGGACTAAAGATGAGTTGAGCGACAGATTACCTTATGCAAAAACCAGAAACCTAGGCAAAAAACAGATGTCAACAAATACAGCTGTCTATGTTGTCTGTGGAATTTCAAAAGGCAAAAATTTAAAGGATTTCAACTGGCAGGATGATCTAGTAATTCCGACAGGTAAAGGAGAAGAGGTCATATTGCCTTATAGATATGTGAAAGAAAAAGATAAAGTAGTTATGCCGAAAGGTTTGATACGTCATATAAAGAAGAAAGGTTTTTAACCCATAACTTTCCTAGTATATTCATTAGTCTCTCTTTTCTTTGGAGGTATATAAGGCAAACCTAGTTTTTTATACACTTCTTCTTCTGTTTTTCCTGCAACCTTTTTGTTTGTTTTCCTGTCAAAAACTCCATACTCACTTAATTTTAATCCTTTAGATATTGCTATCTGTCTTAGAAAAATATTGTGCTGTTTTGAACCAGTAAAATAATTTAATGCAGCACCCCATTCATCATTTTTTACAATCCTTAAGTCAACCTGGATATTCTCAAATATTATAGAACTTTTAGTGTTTCCTTTTGCTAATACTCTTTTAACTTCTTTTTGCGTTGTAAAAAATTCCATTGTCTTTTCTGGATTATCTGAAGTGCATAATATGTCAATATCTCCTATGGTATCTTTTTTTCTTCTTAAAGAGCCTGCAACTTCTACCTTTACAACAACTTTCTCTTTTATCATCCTTTTGATAATCTTATCAGAAATATTTTTCGCTAATTTATATGCTACCCTTTGCTTTTTCTTAAGTTCTATACTTTCGCCTATCAACTGTTCAGATTTTTCTCCGAATCCGTCTAAAGCTCTTATCTTCTGTTCTTTGACAGCTTTTTTTAGATCTTTTATAGTTTCGATGCCTAATTCTTTATGCAGTTTCTTTACTTTCTTAGGTCCCATTCCTGGAATCTGTAATAATTTCAGCAATCCTTTGGATATATCTTTCTTTAGCTTTTCATATTCTTTTATTTTTCCTGTTTTTATGTATTCTACTATCTTTTTGCCTATACCTTCTCCTATTCCATAAATTTCTTCGATGCCTTCTAATCCTGTTTTTTCAAATACCTTTATTATGTCTTCAGGATATGCGTCTATAATCTGAGCAGCTTTGTAATATGCTTCAGGTTTCCATTTTATATCAAGGATTTCTAATATTTCTCCCATCTTATGAAATATTTCTGCAAGTTCAATATTTATCATATGGTGATTAAACGATTTCAGAAATATAAACATTTTGGTTTTAGTATGTTCTGTACGATTTGAAAATTCTTGCAATTTCTATATTTATTAATTTTGCAATATTTT
>CAYSVS010000027.1:0-15496 GCA_964434475.1 uncultured Methanosarcinales archaeon | reverse complement strand
TGTACTGGAGAATATAGATGCGATGATTTCAAGAATTATTAGCTATGCACATACTTTTCGAGCACTGGACACACTGGACAGATATACACAATACTTAAAAGTTAGTTGAGATTTCTGTTTTTTTATGAAAGATATCTTGTTTCCTCATGATGAGATAAGAAATATCCAGAAGGATCTCATAGATGAGGTAAAGAAAGCTGTAGAGTCAAAAAGCAATATGGTCGTGCATGCTCCTACTGGATTGGGCAAGACTGCTGCAACATTGCCGGTTGCTTTGAAGTATGCAATCGATAATAAACTGACAGTATTTTTTCTTACTTCAAGGCATACACAGCATAAGATAGCTATAAAAACTTTGCAGATGGTCAAGGATAAGTTTGATATGGATTTTAATGCAGTAGATATTGTCGGAAAAAAATGGTTGTGTGCAGTACCAGGGGTAGAATTGTTAGGAAGTCATGAATTCAATGAATTCTGCAAGACACAAAGAGAAGGTCAAAAGTGTGAGTTTTATTCCAATACTAGATCAGGAATAAAGCTAAAGCCTAAAGCAAAATATGTTTTTGAACAGATAAAGGGCATATCAACAAGTGATAAGGTGCTGGAAACATCTGCTTTTGAAAAGCTCTGTCCGTATGAGATGAGCATATCTTTAGCTAAAGAAGCAGATGTAATAATAGGCGATTATTTTCATATTTTTAATGAGAGGATAAGAAATCATTTTTTTAACAGGATAGATAAGGAATTAGGAAGCTGTATACTGATAATCGATGAAGGTCATAATATGCCGAATAGGGTTAGAGAACTTATGAGTTCTAAGATAAGCGATTTTTTGCTTGAAAGAGCGATAAAAGAAGCAAAGAAATTTGGCTATGAAGAGACTGAGAGGAATCTAAAGGCGATATATGATATTATCAAAGGATATGAGAATAGACTCCAGGGCAAAGATGAGATGCTGGTAGATAAGGATAATCTTGTAAATAATATTAAGATGCTTAAGGATTATGAAGAATTGATCGCAGATCTGTATTTTATATCTGACGACATACTTGAAAAAAAGAAAAGAAGTTTTATCTTTGTTGTGGCAAAATTTTTAGAAGCTTGGATGGGAGACGATAAAGGGTTTGCCAGGATTTTTTCTCGTATAGAAGGTAAAGGCAGGCCAATATTGTCCTTGAGCTACAGATGCTTGGATCCTTCGCTTGTTACTAGAAGCATAATCAAAAATTCGTATTCAACAATATTGATGTCAGGGACATTATCGCCAACATCCATGTATAAGGATGTTTTGGGTTTTGGTGAGAATACTAAAGAATTGGTATTTGAAAGTCCTTTTCCTACTGAGAATAAGTTAAGTCTGGTAGTGCCAAAAACAACAACAAAATATACTGCAAGAAGTGATGCGATGTTTAAATATATAGCCGAAGTATGTGCAGATATAACTAATATTGTTCCTGGAAATTCTGCTGTATTCTTTCCATCTTATTATTTAAGGGATAAGGCATATGATCATTTTTTTAATCTAAGCAAAAAAACAATATTTAGAGAAGAGCCAGGAATAACAAAAGCAGAAAAGTTTGAATTATTGGATAGGTTTAAACTGTATAAGAATTCTGGAGCTGTGTTGTTAGGGGTTAGTAGCGGGAGTTATGGAGAAGGTATAGATTTACCGGGTGACTTGCTGAAATGTGTTGTTGTTGTGGGTTTGCCTTTACAGAAGCCTGATTTGGAAACAAAAGAATTGATAAAATATTATGATTATGTATTTGGTAAAGGCTGGGATTATGGATATTTGTTTCCAGCTTTTAACAAGACATTACAATCTGCTGGAAGATGCATTCGTTCAGGGACAGATAGAGGGGTTGTTGTATTCTTGGATGAAAGATATGCTTGGAGCAATTACTATAGATGTTTTCCAAGAGATTATGGTGTTATTGTAACAAGAGATTATGATAAGATGGTTAGACGGTTTTTTTGAAGAAAAAATAAAAAACATTAGGATTGAGCTGCTTTCATATATCCTTTTAAAAAGCCTTCTTCTGCTGGTGTTATTTCATCGTCTTCAAGAAGTTCTTCTGGGTCTAAGAATTCTATCTCGCCAAAAATGTAGTTTACATCTACGTTCTTTTCATACATAGATACCACCTCATTTTTAATTAAGTTATATTATAGAAAGTAAAAATAATATTTAAAATTTTCTTTTATCCAAAATAACTTCTTTTAATCGGCTTTTCCTTGCACTTTTCACAGAATTCCTTGTTTTTATCAAGATGATTTTTACAATACCAATCTCCGCAGCTATCGCACGAGCATTCTGTGATCTTGCCGCATTTCTTGCATCTTCCGACTCTAACAGCGAGATTATGAGTTTCATCTATAGCTATGTATTTATGTACAACTCTTCTGTTGTTGATGGCTGTTGTATGTTTTTTTCTTTCCATAAGACGTTTTTTGCGTGATTTCATGAAGAATGTAAATATTCTATATTATATTAAAGTTATCTAAAAAATTAATAACAATGGTATTATTAAATTATAAAATAAAAGATTTAAGTAAGATTTTTCTATTATTAACTAAGAGATAAAAACTGAAAATAAGAGAAATTTATAAGATTAAATATACGGATATAAAATTTCAAAAAGAGCAACATGTGTGCCAATCTATTTTGTCTATAATTATTAATTCTTTGGCACATTTCTTTATCAGTATACAAAAACGTAACATTTATATATTAGTTTGTTTATTATATTAATTAATATACTGAGATACAAAAATAAAATGGTAATACTATTCGATCAATTCAATTTACCGGATGACATATTCCAGATAATATTTGCTACAGAACAGCAGCAGATAGTCGGTAAACTGTTGATAGACTCAATAAAGGCGAACAAAGGAGAGTTTTCAAAGACAGAGATGTCAGCTTTTGCCACAAAATTACATGACGGCGAGATAGTTATATCAACTATAGAAAAGCCTCCTTATGCTGGTAAGAAAGTAAGATTGAGTTATAACAAAAGACAGTTTTACGATAGGATATTGACTCCTATGAAATCAATGGGTCTGATAGATTATGACCTTTACAGAAAAACGTACAAGCTAAGCGAGAAGTTCAACAAACTCATGCTTAAGATAGGCATAATGTGGTTGAAATTTGTACGTAATTAATGTTCAGAAGTCGGGGCTTTTTGGTCAAGTTCTTATAACCCCTCAAACCACCCTCACAACCAAAAAGCCCTCGAACTCTTTTTAAGATCACCAAAACACACACCATATAATGGCGGAAAAAGAGGTGGAGGACAAGCCTTTGGCTTGTCCTCTCAATTTATTAAAAATGTATTCGGATTTTAGCTTGGGAGAAGTAATAACTGATAATGTGGTATCTGGAAACGTGCTTTTGTTAAAAAAAGGAACAAAGATTAAGCAGTTTCATCTTGATCTTCTGAAAGAATGGCCGAATGCAGGATTAGATGCTGTTGAAAATAACGAGCTAAGGCTTCCTAAAATTGATGAAAGGTTTAAGGATTTTCCTGGTGTAAAATATGATAAAGGATTGTTTAGCAAGATAAAATTCACTAAACTGCAAAGAGAGATGAAACATAGTTCTTATGAATCAATAAGATTAGCAAAAAACCTTACAGAGGATTTTGTGGATCGAGTTAATGATAAAGATTATATTATGGCTGTGAGTGAACTGGGACAGCTGGTTGATCTGTTTAAATCAGGAGCAGAGTTTTCTGTCGAGAAATATCAAAAACTTCTTATCAAAAGATTCTATCAGTCTTTGCTGCATAATGATTATTTTGTATTAGCTGCTGCAGAAACATCAAGGCAGTTGCATGACTCCACACTCATCCATCAATACAATACTGCCAAAACAGCGTTTCTTATAGCTAGTTCTATACAGCTTATCTCTTTTTCCGATAGAAAGGTAAAAGGAAGCAATAATATCATCATAGGTTCATTATTACATGATATGGGCAAGGTTTTGGATGATAAGATAAAAGGTTTGATATCTAAAGGTAAATTGTCTGAAAAAGAGATGGATAAAGTAAGAGAGCATCCTGAAATCGCTTATAGATATTTGGATGAATATGGTTTTGACAATAATATTAAAGAATCTGTGTTGTATCATCATGAAAAATATGATGGTACTGGATATCCTGAAGGTTTGAGTGGTAAAGCTATACCAGATATTGCAGCATTATTGGCTGTTGCTGATAAGTATGAAGCTCTTAAATCTGTAAATAGGAATTATAGATCGAAAAATTTGACAAAGACAGATACGTTTAAGATTTTAGTGACTGAATTATATGGCACATATTCGCAAATTTTTTTTGAAAAATACAACACTTCTAATAGGTTGAAAAAAGATGATAAAGATCCTTTTTTTCAGCCATTGGCTATGCTTCTGGAGTTAAACAAAGGTCTTTATAGCGATAGTGCTGGGAGCACGTCTTCCTACACAAGGTCCATCATAAACAGATAGCTTAGCTTTTTTCAGGTTATCTCTAACTATTCTAGCACAACTATATGTGGTGAGGATTGCTTTATTCTGCATATTGTTTGATATGTCTTTTATGAAGTTTTCTTCCCAAAGTTCTGGACATTTATTTGGAGAGAAAGCGTCAAGGAATACAATGTTGAATTTGTTGTTCAATTGTTTTATTGTTTCTCTTGCATCATCTACGATAAGTTTAATCTTTATGTTGTTGTTGTTATATTTAAAATATGTTTTGTTGTGTTTTTCTGTTTTATTTTTGACTAGTTCTCTAATTATTTCGTAGTTTTTGAATCCTGATTCATCATTTTCTAGTATTTTGTTTATTATTTCTATATCTTTTTCTATCGCTGTGATGTATATTTTTTTGTTAGGATATTTTGTTAGAATATAATCTAACAAAGCTGCTGTGTTGTACCCTATGCCAAAGCATATATCCAGAACTTTGACTATGTCATTAGCTTCTATAACCTTTTCACAAGGCTTTACAAACTTCTTTATAGACTCTTCTTTGGCGCCAGATTTACTATGGTATGTTTCGTCATATTGTTTGTTGTAATACGTGATGCTATTGTCTTTTGTTGTGATTTTTTTCATCAATAAGATAAATTAATTGGTTATTTTTAATAGTTACGGTAATTAAAATTAAATGTTCTGAAAAAATATGTTGTTATATGTCTGATTTGAAAATTGAAGAAAAAGTGATATGTGGCCCTTGTATAGTATGTTGTGGGACATTGGATGGTTTATGATGATATATAGGAAATGTATTATTATTGTGATGTTTATTATGGAAACAGATGTGTTAAACTTGATGAACCTGGATTAATAGTTGCATATGATGGCAAATGCAATGCTAGTTTTGAATATAATCAGGATATTTATGAAAGAATAGATGATAGACAGCTTAAGTTTAATTTTTTTTCCAGATCCTTATGAAATTATCTATGCTTCTATCGTAGCTTGATTCTTCTTTATCTGGAAAATAGCACGCAGGTAATTCGTCATTAGCTCTATGGTGTGCTATGCATTCGCAGCAGATCCCTTTCTTATCGCATGGATAAGAGCAGTTGCAGTTTTCTTTGTTACATTCCATCTTATTCTACTCCATCGGTGTCTGACTCCATAATGTCCAGTCATTGCTTGGTGAATAAGCTCCGAAGACAAAATAAGGTGATTGAGCTCTGCCGAAATAACTGTTTTGTATGTCTGACCAGCGTTGAGTTGCGCCTACTCTTATTCCACTTCTGTCGTGGCTTCCATATACGTTTGCGCCAAACGCACGCCATGTTTCTGTTAATTGTCTAGTAGGTTCGCCAAATCCTTCTGAAGACATAGCTCCAACATAGCCTTTTTTCTTTAAGTATGTGACAGCATCAACAACAGGTAAATTACCTTGTCCTGCTGGTAGATGTGTGTGTCCGTAACCCCATCCGTCTACGATATGTATGTTTCCTATTATGCCCTTTTTGTGCATATTTTCGACTTGGCCCATATACCATTTATTGAACCTTTTTGTAGTTTCTTCTTCAGTTTCTCCCTGTCTTGACTGGAAATGTTTTCGCCACATGCCTAAATGCTGGGTATCAAAGGTCGCTTTTATATGATCTTCAGCCTCTTTTTTTGCTTTTTTTGGATCTTTTTCAAATTCTTGTTTATAGTAAGGATTGTCTACTTCTTTATATCTGTTATTTTTTGCATCCCATTTTCCTTTTATCTTCTTGCTTGTCAATAACTCTACCATCTTTTTTCTTGCTCCTTCTACAATCTCTATGAGTTCTTCTGGATGGCTTCCATATCCCATTTCTGGAAATATGTTTTCTGGAGCGACATATATGTCTCTCATCTCTTCTTTTATATTTGTTTTTTTTCTTCTTTCTTTTTCAGCTTCTGTAGATTTCATTGCTGTGATGCCTGATTTCGCTAAAGTATCAAAGCTTCTATCTAAGGCGTATTTTTTTATGGAGACTGCATGATCTTGTGAGATTCTTGCTTCTTGTGCTTGCTGCTGCTGTGATGTTGAAGCTTGTCTTGCATATTCTATACCTTTTCTCAATGAGCTTATCTCTTCATCTATCTGTTTTACAGGATCTTTAACATCCGGAGGCAGCATATGGCTGTATCTAGAAGGTATCAATTTTTGGATTTTCCATTTTTCTTCTCTGTCTGTTGCATCTTCTATCCTTTTATAATATTTTCTTAACTCCTTTAATTTTGTTAATGTGTCTATCTCGTTCTTAAAATCTCTTGCATATGTCAATGCCCAACCTTTGCTGTGACCTTCCTGTATCTGCAGCGTTGCTTTAAAGAAGGCTTCTTCTGGAGTAACGACTTCTTGAGGGTTTTGTTTCTCAAATTCATTTAGTTTTATGCCTTTTTTTTTTGCTATCTCCTGATTCATCTCTTTAGCTTCTTCTACAAAGTCTTTCCATGTCTTCTTCTCTACTTTGAATCTTCCTGTACCTTCATCAAAAACAGGAACCCTATTCTCTGTGCTGACTTTTTTACCTTCATAATCTATGTAATCATTTGAGTTAACTCTTACCTTATCTCCTTTTGTTATTCCAAGATTAGGATCATCATCATCTGCAGTATAAGTGTATTCTTTGTCAGATTTCATCCAAACAGGTCTTGAGACAACCTGATTTTTTGTTACTGTCTGCATTATTTGTCCTGTCCTGTCATCAACTATATGCACGACGGCTTCTTCTGGCTCCTCCTCGTATCCTCTGAATAATTCTTTTCCTTCTTCATCCATAGCCCATCTTTGGTGAGCCATGACCCTTGGAAATTCTCCAGTATGTACTACAATAGCGCTTCCGTTTGTTACGTCTTTTGCAAAATCAACAGCTTTCTTTATCTCATGCAGTGTTTTTTGTCTTGCTTCGTTTGAAAAACCTTGCTGTGTCATTCCAGATACATTCCCTATTTGGGAAGGTGCATGTACGCTGTGAAGTTTTACTTCGTTTATCTTTGCTAATTCCCTTAAAGCTTCTCTTGCGTGTTTTCCATATGCTTCAGCTCCTACTCCTTGGTCGCTGCCTTCCATAACAGTAGATAATTCCAGTCTTCCTGCACCTTTTCTTATCGCAGCTGTAACAGATTGTATGAAAGTGCCCTGTCCTCTTCCTTCTGTTACTGTTTGACCTATTTCGCTTACAGGAAACAATGGTTTCTCTAATTTTCTTGTAATTGTATCTGTCTTAGGTGCTGCATATTCCCTGTCCATAGGATGATAGTAATTATCATTGCTGAATATCATATTCAATAACCTT
This sequence comes from uncultured Methanosarcinales archaeon, assembly GCA_964434475.1. Lineage (GTDB taxonomy): Archaea > Nanobdellota > Nanobdellia > Woesearchaeales > CAYSVS01 > CAYSVS01. Next base: position 7,720 of record CAYSVS010000027.1, on the reverse strand, counting down.
TATACATTTTTAATGCTTTTAAAACTTTTTGTGATGTGTTTACTTGGTCTGCTGCATATTTGCTCATAACATTTCTATATTGTTGTATTTCATCAAGTTGTTTTTCAGCCTTCTCTAATCTTTTGTTTTCTTCATATCCCCAGTCTTCTGTTCCCTGAAGGCTATAAAGCTCTTCTCTTATGTCTTTAATCTGGTTGATACTTTCTCCGTATTGTATTTGTTGTGATGCTTTATCTTCAGCTTCTTTGCTTATTTTTTCTTTTTCTATAGTTTCTTCCAGTATCCCTCTGTAATCATGCGCTTTCAAAAGTTCTGATATCTCTTTTTCTTCTTCTTTTCTTATTATCTCCTGTTGACTTTCTTTTGTGAGATTATCTATCTCTTTCTCTTCTTTTTTTTTATCTTCTTCTATCTGTTTCTTGAGTCTTTTAAGCTCTTTAATTCTGTCTTCTGGAGATAGTTTTCTTATTTTTTTTATATCTTCTTTTAATGCCATTTTTACCACGAGAACATTCCATGAGCTTTTTTGAAATTTTCATAAGTCTTCCAAGCTACGGTTTTTGCAACACCTCCTGCAGAGCCTGTTTCAGCTTCTTTGTTGTAACTAGGTGCAGGTTTCGATGATTTGAAGATTGAAAACAAAGCTGAAAATGGATTGCCTGATTTGTCTGTCTTTCCATCGGATTTCATGATATCTGATTCAGGATTTTCGTATTCTATCCTTCCTGCTTCTTTCAAGTATTTTTGGATATCTCCTCCCAGAGCTTTCATAGCTGCTTCAACAGAACCTGAGATGGATTTCATAAGCTCAAAATCTTGTTTTTCTCTGTATTTGACGAAATTCTCAATCTGTTCTTTTGTCCAAACATAAGGTCTTACTGTAAATACTACTCTTCCCATATGTTGAGGACCTCTTTGATATTCCTGTTGAAATCCCATAATAGGTCTTGTCCTGTACATGAAATGAACCAATATCACTGCATATACCTTTTTATTTTGTTTGCCTGTATTATCATTTACAGGTAGTTGCGCAGCCAAAAATTCTAATTCTATCATACTGCCTTCAAAAGCAGCCACCAAATCCGCTGTTTTTGTTTTCTCAACATCCATATGCATTCTTCTTATATTTGAAAGATAAGGTCTTACCCAGCTCATATACATCTTTATTACATCATAATGCTGCCAAAGATATTTAAGGGTAAATGTTCTTCTGTTCTTTAATTCTTCAAAAGTAGTTTCTTTCCAACTCAGGAAAGTCTTAAGTTTTCTTTTAAGTACATTTTTTACTGCTTTATTGAAATCTAAGCTGTCCACATAACTGTCTACTTTATCTGTTTCCATATGTGGTGCATTAAAGAACAGGTCAGGCAAAGTAGTGAACTGAAGTTCACGCGCCATTCCATATACTGAAGCAGGATTTTTTGCTCCTTGTTCAACAAGATCTATCCATATGCCTTTCAATGTAATTTCAGAAGATTGATCTGTTTTTTTTTTCAAAGTGTAATTGCCTTTTGGATCTTTATATATGCCTTGGCTGTTGTAATAATATTTTGTTCTTTCATCTATTATCCTTAATTCTCTTACTACCTGGAAAAGCTCTTTGACCATCTTTCCTATGACTGCAAGAAACTGGCTTACTTTATCCTGCTGTGCTCCTAATCTTTGCTGGCTGGCTCCGAAGAAAGAACTATTTTCGGATGCTGTAAAAAGATCTTTTGTCTTGACTATATATGGAAAAGCCCAATCAGTTGTTAGATGATTATGTATCCAGAAATATACTTCTTCTATGGCTATATCAAATTTTTCCCATAATAACCTGAACCTTTTTGATTTGAATGTTTCTGGAAAACCTGTTCTGGCAAATTGATTATATTGTTCTTCTCCTACTTCTTCACCAGCATATTGATGCAGTTTATCTAAAGTAAGACTATCAATTTTCTTGTTCCATTCTTTCTCCTTATCTAGATTAGGATCTGCTTCTTTTCTTATTTTGAAGTTTGCATCAAAACTTTTTTTGAATTCTTTTCCTTTTTTGCTAAGAAATCCAAATCTTACTAAGTTTCTAGTATCTATAGGGTCTTCCAATATGTTTCACCTTTTATTATTTTATTATTTATTGTTTATAAAGGTTTTTATTGCTAAACGCAAATTTTAAAATATAGTCTGCTTTTTACTAAAATTATGGGCTTATTTAATGATATGTTAAAGGATAGTGAATCTTTGTTTTTAAATCATATAGCATTAGATTATGATTATCAGCCAAAGATGGTTCCTTTTAGGGAGATGCAGCAGAAAAAGATAGCAAATTGCATAAAACCTTTGTTCAATGATATGAACGGCAGGAATATACTTATTCATGGAAAGCCAGGTGTAGGGAAGACTGTTGCATCAAAAAATGTGCTTAATGAACTAGAGGATCAAACTGATGATATTATCCCTATATACATCAATTGTTGGCAAAAGAACACTATATATAAGATTGCAGTATATCTTTGTGAAGAGTTAGGTTATACTTTGACACATAACAAGAAATCTAATGAATTGTTTGAGATAGCAACAAAGATATTGAACAAAAAATCTGCTGTGTTTGTTTTTGATGAAGTAGATAAGCTTGATGATATTGATGTCTTGTATCTTGTACTCGAGAAGATATACCGAAAAAGTATAATTCTTATAACAAATTATAAAGAATGGATAGATAATCTTGATATGAGAATTAAGTCAAGGCTTTTACCTGAAATCATATCTTTTCCACCTTATACTTCAGAAGAAACAAGAGGGATATTGAAGGAAAGGATAAAGTATGCTTTTGTTTCTGGTGTTTGGGAAGATGAGGCTTTTGATATAGTTGCAAATAAAACATATGATGTTACAGATATAAGGGTTGGGCTGCATATTATGAAAGAAGCTGCTTTATCGGCTGAAGAAAGAGCTTTAAAGAAGATTGAAAAACAAGATGTTAAAAAAGCTCTTGATAAATTAGATGAATATTCTATTAATGATGGAGATAAGCTTGAGATTGATGCGAAGGATGTTTTGGAGATAGTGAAAAAGAATTCTGGTGAAAGGATAGGGGATCTATATAAGAAGTATCAGAAAATAGGCGGTACTAGAAGTTATAAATCATTCCAAAGGAACATTAAAAAATTACAGGATGCAAAGTTTGTGAAACTTGAAAAAGCATCTGGAGAAGGCGGAAATACAACTTTAATAAAATATATAGGTCAGGAAATAAAGAAATTGACTGATTTTTGATGTGTTTTAATTTTAATTAATATAAAAATAAATAGTCACTGCTATAAATTTTGTAACTGATAGTCCTATGGAAATTTTTCTAAGAATATTTATTCTTGATTCATATTGTTTTAACATTTCTCCTGGAGGTTTCATTCCATTAAGTTTTTTTCAATCACATAAAATAATAATTTGTGTATGCTTGTTAGCATAATAAGTAGAAAAAATAAAATTATTATATTGATTATTGAAAATCCCATCAGTTTCTTGAATTTTTGATTTTTTAAATATCTTTTTGTTTTTGCTTACTTCTTTTAGTCGCCACTGGACAAATGCGAATTAAGGTGTATTAAGCTTCTTAATGCTGGAATTCTGCATATTAGGTAGCACTGGACACACTGGACAGGTGCGCGTCAGATATTTAAATGGATAAGTGTATAATATATCTTAGATGGCGATGAAGTAATTGCCCACAAGCAATGATTGCTGTCGTATTATTTCATATTCAAAGGCAAGATCAGCATTACCTCCCCCTATATTAATGCCCATATATCTTGCCTTAATTTTTTATATAAAATAAAGAGGTGAATCAAATGGCAGTTGACTTAAGTCCAAGTACAATACAGGATCTGTTTGTAGAGCAGATGATGAAATTAACTAAAAAGACATGCGCGATGAATACTTTTGATTATCAATTCAGTGACAGGTGGCTTTAAGATGAAACCAAAAAAAGCTATTATACCTAAGGTGCCAAAGTTTTCAGAAAAGATAGAAGATGATTTTTATCATGAAGAAAATATAGAGGATTCTTTTGATAATGATCTTATAAATCCTGCAGAGCAGGGATTTATGATAGGCTATCTTAATGCCTGATTGATGTTCAAGCCTCGCTTGAAATAAAATGCGATAAGCAAAAAGAGGTGATTTAAATGAATAAGTTAGAAAAAAATATGCCTGAAAAAACTTTCAGATCAGGCGTTGTGTGTGCTACCATATGGCACAATATAGGAAAAAATACTGAAGGAATCGACACGAATTTCAAGAGTGTTTCTTTCCAAAGAAGGTATTGTGATAAAGAAGGCGAGTGGAAATCCACAAGAACATTAAGGATAGGAGACTTGCCTAAAGCAGCCATGGTGTTAAGGGAAGCATACAAGTATCTTTCTTTGAACGAAAAAGAATGTTGTGTCTGATTTTTATTTGTGCTGTCAGTTTACTTTTTGGCCAAAGTGTCTGACAGCCTTATATTTTTTTGGAAGGTGGTACTAATGCTAAAGATTGAGGTATATGAGCGTAAGCTTAATTTTTTTAAAAGGTGTATTTCAATACTTTTTTATTGTTTTAGGAGGTTTAAACATGTGGTCGCAATTATTAAAGAATCCGGATATGATAAGCAGAGTAAAAGCAAGCAAGTTCAGGCGAAAATTTTTTCTGACTGGGATTGATAAATATATGATAAAGCAGCAAGGTCTGCTTGCTATAGAGAATTTTGCATATGAGATAATTAATACAAAATTAAAGCGCAAGCCAGTCAATGACGGCAAACAAACTCCTTATAGAGCTCATCCTGTGTTTATCGCGCAGCATGCAACAGCTACTTGCTGCAGAAAGTGTTTGTTCAGATGGCATAGGATTCCTATGTATAGGGATATGACTGATAAGGAGGTTAGGTTTGTTGTTAGGTTGATAATGAAGTGGGTGAAAAACCAGTTCAATAATCCAACAGACTGATTTGGCCTTTTCTTTTTCTTTCTTTTACTTTTATCTTGTCTATGCTTTGACCAAGCTGTTCTTTTATGTTTATGGCTAATTTCTTTCCGACTATTTGAGCTAATGTGTTTATGTCTGTTTTTTTCAGATCACCAAGATTTCTAAGTCTGTTGTTATTAAGTTTTCTTGCTCTTACTCGCCCTATGCCTTGCAGTTCCAACAATGGTATAAGTTCTTCTTTTACTCCATATTTGAGTCTGTATCTTGTTTTGCTTATTTCCTTCAGCAGTTTCTGTTTTTTCATTATCCTAGTAAGTTCTTCTGCAGCATACAACAGCCAATCAGCATTATGTAGCTTGGCATTCAGTTCTCCAGGTCTTATGCCGTATTTTTCCAGTAAAATCTCTTCAGAATTCTCTCCACACCAATCTTTTAACATCAATGCTGTCTTTAGGCTTGCTAAAAATTCTTCGTATTCCATGTCATATTGTTTTGGTTCTTCTTCTAATATAAAATCGTGAACTTTAAGATGCTCTTGCTGTATATCCTGCAATTCTTTTACCTTGACTTTCAATAAAGGACGCATCTCTAGAGTATGAGATATCATTTGCAGGAATGAGAATATGTTGATGTCTTTTTGTTCTGCTCTTTTTACGCTTTCAATAATCTTATTTGCAGTCAATGGATCTATATATAATTGCGCAACCCTTATTCCTAATGGTGTAGCTTTGTATTTCTCATCTTGCTCAAGGTCAAATGCTGACTGAAACATTGATTTCTTTTTTTCGCTTCTAATAAATTCAAAATCTTTTAACAGTTCTATCATCTTTTCTATAGTAGTTATAAGTTTGAATGTGTCTTTATATTGCTGCGCCCAGAATGTTTTTTCGAAGAATTTTATCAACTGCTCTTTTGAGTTTACGAAATTTGTTGCTATCAAGCTTAATACATAAGTTCTTAACACTGGTTCAACCGCTAATTTACTATATATTTCTTCTGGTTCGCCATAAACATATCTTAATTCTATCTCTTCTTTTGCTTTTTCTGTGTTTGCTATTGCGATAGCTTCGCCTTCTTTATCATAGCTTGGCCTTCCTGCACGTCCTGCCATTTGCAGATATTCTAATGTAGGGATCCAGTTTAGTCCGTGCATCCCGTATCTTCTTAGACTTTTCAATATTGTCCTGAATGCTGGAAGATCTACACCTGCAGCTAGTGTCGGAGTTGCAGCTATTATCTTTATCTTGCCTTCCCTAAAATAGTCCTCAATCAATTCTCTTTGTTTCATAGTTATGCCTGCGTGATGGAATGCTATGCCTTTCTTTACGCATTTTGACAATCTTTCGCATTGTTTTGTTGGTCTGCTAAGTCCATGCAATATTTTTTCAGAAAGTTCGTTTAAGCTTATGTCTTTAATTTTTTTAGATATTTCTTCTGCTGTCTTTTCAGCGCTTCTTTTAGAATTCGCAAATATTATGGCTTGCTTGCCTAACTTAATGGTGTCTAAAGCTAGATTTATAGTAGGATCATCAGTAATCTGAGGTATTTTTATTGTATTTTCAGGCATAATTAGATAATTAAAATGTGTGTTTATATATTTAACGTAGATTTATCTTTTATGGTATCTTTATAGCTTTTATCCCCGTAGTTGCGATTATTTTTGCTTTGGTAAGTGCTATTATGATAGCTACTAATAAAAGTAAGCAAGGATTGCACGATAAGATTACTTCATCAATGGTATTTAGCTATTGATTACAAACTGGATTTTATACCTCGTTGCTTGCTACGGCTGGTAGTTAGATTTTAGGAATTTTTATTGATTATTTTTTATTTTTTCAATATTTATTTATACTTGCTCTTTTTTTCTTATTTTATGTACGATAAAGATATCATTCAAAAAACAGCTGAATATGTAAAGAATAAGATGATGAATGAGTCCACAGGACATGATTGGTGGCATGTTTATAGAGTTTGGAAAGCAGCAAAAATTATTGCAGAAAAAGAGGATGCGGATATGTTTGTTGTTGAATTGAGTGCTTTGCTGCATGATATTGCAGATCATAAGTTTCATAATGATGATCATTCTGTTGGACCAAGAGTAGCAACAGAATTTCTTGAAAGTTTGGATGTAGATTCTGATCTTATCAATAAGGTTTGCGATGTTATTAGTTCTGTATCATTCAGTAAAGGATTAGTACCAAAAACAATAGAAGCCAAAGTAGTGCAAGATGCTGATAGGTTGGATGCATTGGGTGCAATAGGAATTGCAAGATGTTTTTCTTACAGCGGATATGTTAAGAGAGGGATATATGATCCTACTGTTAATCTTGACAACAGGACAAAAGAAAAAGATCACGCAATTAATCATTTCTATGAAAAATTATTATTGCTAAAGGATAAGATGAACACAGAATTTGGAAAGAAGATGGCAGAGCAAAGGCATGAGTTTATAGAGCAATACCTTAAACAGTTTTATTTAGAATGGGAAGGCAAGGATTTATTTTAAGATAACTTGTTTTTCTAGCTTTTGTATCTGTTTATACTTGTCTACATATTTAAGAACGTCATCTATGGTGGGATTTATGATTCCAACAACATTGTCTGATTCAATGTCTATAGGGTTTTTGTAAAAGCTTATATTGTAATTTTCTGTTACTATATTATATATAGGATTATATCTTTCTGCATTGAAAAGAACGATCAGTAATCCATTTTCTTTATTTATTTTACTGGAGTTGTGCAGATTTTTCTAAAAACCGAAAAAATTAGGTAGTTG
>CAYSVS010000026.1:0-15944 GCA_964434475.1 uncultured Methanosarcinales archaeon | reverse complement strand
AAAATATTGCAAAATTAATAAATATAGAAATTGCAAGAATTTTCAAATCGTACATCTTTTAAAAATTACCAAAAACCTTTTAAACTTCATATTTTTCACTTTTCTTATGCAAGCAAAAGACCTAATCAAGAAATATATTGAATTTTTCAAGGAAAAAGGGCATATTGAAATACTTTCTGCTCCTTTGATACCAGAGCATGATCCTACTGTATTATTCACGACAGCTGGCATGCATCCTCTTGTACCTTATCTTATGGGTCAGCCGCATCCAGAAGGCAAAAGGCTTGTAGATGTACAAAAGTGCGTTAGAACCGGCGATATAGATGAAGTAGGTGATGCAACCCACCATACGTTCTTTTTGATGCTTGGCAACTGGTCTTTAGGAGATTATTTTAAGAAAGAAGCTATAAAGTTTAGCTTTGAATTTTTGACAAGCGAGAAATGGTTGAACATACCCTTAAACAAGTTAGCTTTCACATGTTTTGAAGGCGATAAAGATGTCCCTAAAGATGAAGAAGCTTCAAATATGTGGCAGGGATTAGGAGTGCCAAAAGAGCGTATCACCTTTTTACCTAAAGAAGACAACTGGTGGGGACCTGCTGGTGAAATTGGACCATGCGGACCAGACACAGAGATGTTCTATTGGGTAGGCAAGGAAGAAGCTCCTAAAAAATTTGATCCTGAAGACAAGAGATGGGTCGAGATATGGAACGATGTATTTATGCAGTATGATAAGCAGAAGGATGGCAGCTATAATGAATTGAAAGTCAAGAATATTGATACTGGCTTAGGTGTAGAAAGGGTTGTAGCAGTAATGCAAGGGCTTGATGACAACTATAAGACTGAATTATTTTGGCCTATAGTTGAAGAATTAGAGAAATTATCTGAGAAAAAATATGAAGATAATATCAAGACAATGAGAGTAATAGCAGACCATATCAGAGCAGCAGTATTTATACTTGGTGATGAAAGAGGAGTAACTCCAGGAAAGGTTGATCAAGGCTATATATTAAGAAGATTCATAAGAAGGGTTGTGCGTAATGCAAAAACATTAGATATTGATGATGTAGTTGTAGCTAATCTTGCAAAGATTGTAATAAATATCTACCAAGATATGTTTCCTATGCTTAAAGATAAAAAAGAATTCATGATAAACGAACTAATCAAAGAAGAAGATAAATTTGCAAAAACCTTGGAAAAAGGTATGCGTGAACTGCATAAGATAGTTAAAGAAAAAAAGAAGATAAATTCAAAAGACGCTTTCTTATTGTTTCAGAGTTATGGTTTTCCTATAGAGATGATAGAAGAGATAGCTGGAGAGCTTGATGTTGATGTTGATTCAAAAGGTTTTGATAAGGAATATAAGAAACATCAGGAATTAAGCAGAAAAGGGGCTGAACAAAAGTTCAAAGGCGGATTAGCGGATTCTTCTGAAGCTACAAAAAAACTGCATACTGCAACCCATCTGGTAGGAGAAGCATTAAGGAAAGTGCTGGGTGATGAAAACATAAAACAAAAAGGCAGCAACATCACAGCAGAAAGACTAAGGTTTGACTTTAATTTTGGACGTAAACTTACAGATGATGAGAAAAAAGCTGTTGAGGATCTGGTAAACAAGAAGATACAGGAAGCTATTCCTGTAGAAAAATTAGAGATGACTTTTGAAGAGGCTAGAAAATTAGGCGCACAGGCTGAATTTGAAAGTAAATATGATCAAAAGGTATTTGTCTATAAGATAAGGAATTTTTCTTTGGAAATATGTGGCGGACCTCATGTTGATAATACAAAAGAATTAGGTCATTTTAGGATAAAGAAAGAGCAGTCTTCTGCAGCTGGTGTAAGGAGAATAAAGGCTGTTTTGGAATGAAAAATGAATTAGATCCAATTATAGAAAGAGTTCTTTTTGAGGTTTATGACTCTGGCAAGATTATAATAAAATGGGATATGATCAAGAGCAGGAAACAGGATAAAAGATTACCAAGCAATGTAAAAACTTATGATATGAATATTTATTTTGCAGGTAAAAAGTTTACTTGCAAGGCAGGTAATCTTGAAGATACTGAATTGCATTATCAAGAAAAGCAAACTATAAAAAAATTGATTGATGAACTTAAAAAATACAATACCGTAAGGGTAAAAAAATGGTTAAATAAGATTGTTGTTAAGAAGAACTAGTTCTTTTAACTTATTTTAATAAGAATTTAAATAATTTACTTGCTTCCAGTATTTCTGTTTCCATCCCATAGATTTCCATCGCTCTTGATGCTGCTTCACGCAAGGTATTTCCTACTATGAACGGCACAGATCTTTCTTTAACATATTCAGAAAGTACTTTCATCTTATGGTATTTTTTGTCAAGTACTTCTATAGGTATTTTTTTGAAAGGAAAAATGTGCTTGAAAAATTCTCTTGGCATACCTTCTATAGCACTATAATCATAGAATAAGTAAATTCCTTTTTTATTCTTATTGCAATAAACAGTTGTGCTGAACTCTCCTAAACTAGCTTTTTCTCGTAATTCTGAAAGTATATCTTCAATTGATGTTACATCACTGATTACTGTTTCACGAGGATTAGGTAATCTTTTTGCAATCTCAGGATCCTTGCGTATATATTCGGGTACATCTCCGCCATACATGAAATTAACGAATGAACCGTTCTTAAGATAAAAAGTATGATTTTCATCTTTTTCAGGAAATTTTATGCCTTGTTTTTTCTGTGCTTCTGGAAAAAATATATTCATACCATATGGTCCTTCATAATTTTCATTCTTGTTTTCTGTCATAAATTTAACAAATTAAATCGCATTAATAAATGTTTTTATTATTAAGAATATATTAAACTAAAGGAATTTCCTTCAATACCTATTATACAGCATATATTCTATAAAGGATAAATTTATATCTTTGCCTTTATTTGTTTATTTTATGGCAGATGAAACTATGGACAAGATATTAGAGGATATTAAGTTCAAGCTAGATAATAATCCCGAATCTAAAATATATCTTGAGATTGATAGTTTTGTTGAAAAACCCAAATCATCCAGAGAATATTATACGGTATTTTTCAGAGGAAAGCTAGATGATAAATCTTATTCTATTGGCAGTTCAGGAATGGCATCTCCTACCATGCTTAATAATCGTCTCATGAGAAAAACAGATGAGCTTTATGATAGATGCAAGGATATAAAGAATGCATCAGTAAAAAAAGATTATTCTATGAACAAATTTAATCCAATATCAAATATTAAAGTATATTACAAAAAAAAGAGTATTAATTAGGTAAATACAACATATAGACAATAATTATAAAGTCTAAATACTAATATTAATAATTATGGATAGCATAGATGATATTAGTGATGATGAAATAAAAAACAAAAAAGATATTCCTGAGTATATAACTAGAGAAAATGCTAAAAGTATTATTGATATCTACTTTGGTTATAATAAAAAAGAAATCTATCAAGATAAGCTAAAGTATTCTAAATAAACTCCCACACTTTTTTCTGTGTCTTCACTTCTTTTAATAATTTAGAATAGTTCAATAGATTATCCACATTATATCCTAATTTTTTTCTGATAAGCGCCTTAACATATTTCAACATAAGCTCTTTATCACTAAATTCCACTGGTTTGCTTTTCATAGCATCTCTTGCAGCTTCTCTTGTCACCCACACCCCTAATGGTGCCCAGTACTCATCTGTTATAAACCTTAATGTTATGATTTTTGCCTGTCTTTTCATCTCTTTCAATTTTTCTAATATCGCTAATCTAACAGAATAATACCCTCCTGCTGTTTCTTGAGCATATGTTTTTCTTCCTGTGTATCCTTCAACATCTGTAGAGAAGCTTGTTGATCTTACATGCGTCTCAAACAATTCATAACTCCATACATCAGGAAAAGTCATAATAAGATAATAATTGCCTAAGTGCGAACCAAAAAAAACACAATACCCTAGCTTATTGTTATAATCTTTTATTTCCTTTATTATATGTTTGCCAACATTATCATCTACAGCAGTAATACTCCATCGTGTAGGAACAAGTTTTCTTTGTTTTTTAACACCCAGATTGCCAACTGATAATAATCTAGTAAGATAATGCTCATCAAAATCTTTGCTGTATAGCTTTATCAATGCATCATTTGCCTTGAAATCTGTATCATCTACAACTTTTTGTATCTTAGTAGGAATATGAGGATTTTCTGTAATCCTTACTTTTTTTAACTCAATATTAGCTCCATGCGGAGTAACATCTTGATTAAGATTGATGGTAAATTGAGGTTTATCTTTGAGATTTACCTCAACATCTGTCGGTTTATTTGCCATAGAAATCTCTTGGCTTATATCAAAAAATCTGTTTTTGAAATTTTTGACATTCATAGAAAAATTGGAATTTATCAATTGTGTTCTTAAATCTATTATCCTTCCGATTTTATAGTTTTCTTTGCTCCATACTGGAACATTATCGTGATTATTGTATTGTTCTGTACCTAAAATTCCTATGTTTATGTTAGGATATCCATATCTTCCGATAAATACGTTAGGTGATTTGCCAAAATAATCCTGCTTAGAATTAAGGTTAACTTTTTTTTGGCTATTCACTTTTGCCCTTATAGGACATACTTTTCTGCCGCAAAATAGTCTTCCTTTGCATTTTAGGCATTGTATGTTCATATTAAGACGATTTATGTTGGAATTTTTAAAGATTTATGTATTTATGTAGGATTAGAACAAAAAAATCAGATAAATAATAGAAAATTACTCTAAATAACTAAATACATATAATTTAAAAAATAAAATATTTTATTTGAAAGCGTTTTCAAGCTTTTTTAATGCAGAATCAACTGCGACAAACAAGTTTCTATCAACAATTTCACTAGTTGTAACTTGGCCGTTGTCTAAAACTTTGCCTTTTATCTCAAACTTCTTGCTGTTCTCTGTCTCATGCACAGTTTTCATAGCTAATTGCAGCTGTTCAAATTGTTGTAGATTATCAGAGAATTTTCTGGCATAGCTTCCTACGATCTTTCTCAGAATAACTTTACTGCCGCCATCTATATCTCTAAAGCCGCTTAATGTTATGTTTCCGCCTAATTGTACACTATCTTCTTCTTCCACTTTGGCTACCCCCACAAAAATATACTTTATAAGTACTATATATTTACAAATATATAAATCTTACCCTAAAAGAACGTACTTTTATGAAAAATGGATTGCAACTTATTTATAAAAAAGTATATATAGTGATATATGTTTTGAAGTATTAAAAAAAACTTCCCAACTTACTCTGCTTCTTATCCTGAAGCAATTCATCTTTTGTTATGCCAAAAACCTCAAATATTTTCTCAACAACAGGAATTATCTGATTGTTTATGTAATATTCAGAATCATAATCATTGTCTATAATCTCATCAGGTAATTTAACCCTATCTCTTATAACACCCTTTCCAGAACCAACTACGTATCTGATTATACTTCCAGGTCCAACATGGTCTCCTCTATTTTGCATTCTCATAGCAGCAGAAACATGAGGTCCTATTGAACCATAATCTTTGATCGGCTTTGTCAATTGAGTTCTAATGACCACTTTATCAACTTCTATTGTCTTATTTCTCAAATCTTTTATCACTTGCTTAACATACTGAAATGCTTTATCATTATCCTGTTCCTTAAGAATAATATTAAGCACATTTTCCTGCACTTCTTTTGCTATAAAACTAACATTCCTTCTTACTGTCTCAAATCCTCTAATCTTCAATGTCCCATCTCTGTTAAGCATTGCATATCTTTTCTTTGCTCCTTTTTCTGTTGCTTTTGCGCTTACAAAGATACCTGTAGGAAAAAATCCTTCGTAATCAAGCTCCATCATTCCAGGCAAGTCTGTATTTATGCTATCTACAAAATTTATTGCTTCATCTTCATCTTTACCTTTAAGGCTCAAAAATATACTATCTGTATCGCCGTAAAGAACTTTAAAACCATTTTCTTCAGCAGATTTTATAACTTTGTTGATGTAATATCTTCCATAAGCTGTTACACTGTTACCGCAATCATAGCAATACCATCTTGCAGAATAAAATCCTAAATATCCATAGAATGCGTTAGCCAAAACTTTTAATGCTTCTGATCTTGCCTGTAGCAAAACATTATTCTTGTCTTTTTTCAATATTTCCTTTACTCTCGCCCTTCTTGTTATAAGATTCTCTAATATACTTGGAATAAACCCTTTCTTGTTCTTGCAGAACCATAATTTATGCCCTTCTAAAGGAACAAGTTCTTTTTTACATTCTTCACAATCACAATTTAAACTGCTCAAGCCAATATTGTGGCTTACTATTATACTAGGATATAAGCTTCTGAAATCAAATACAGCAATATCTTTATAGAATCCAGGACTTGGTTGAAAAACAAAAGCTCCTTTAAACCTTCTAGTCATCCTTTCGTTTGTTTGATGATAACCTGGTTTGTTAAGTATCATCTCATTATACTGATGACACATCTTAATTATATACCATTCATCTAATTGGCTAAAGCTCATCCTTGTCAGATCAAAGATACTCAAACCAATCAACTTGACCATCTCCTCCATATTAGGCAATAACCTGAAAAAAAGATTATATGTCAATACAGCATCCTGAAGATTATACCTGCAAAATTCTTCTAATCTTTGAGGATCATTATCCCATACATTTGCTAAATTCTCAACATCAACATCATCCTTTCTTTCTCCCAATAATTCTTCAGCAACATTATTTAATTTATAACTGTCTGTCTTTAATGTTCTTCCTACAATTATCCTGATAAAATTTAAAATATCTATATGCGCTATACCGAATATATCAATAGAACCAAATCTTCCTTTTTGCTGTTTAGGTTTGCTGTTATCAAGACCAACTTCAAAATCAATACCTAATTGTTTTGCTCTGGATATTATATACGGAAGATCAAATCCATCAGAATAATAGCCTGTCAATATGTCTGGCTTAAACTCATTTATATAATCCCTTAGTTTGAACAGCAATTCTGCTTCATTATTAACAAAATCTACATATTTTAGCTTTGTATCAAACTTTTTCCATGTAATAACTTTTTTGAAATTACCATTGCCGCTTAATCCTACCATAAGTATAGGATTTTTTTCTGGAACAATCTCTTTTCCCGAAGGATTGTATGTTTCTATATCTAATGCCATTACTTTAAGTTCAGGAGAATCATTGCTTACTTTTTCAATGCTTTTTGCTTTAAACACAGGTACTTTTAATCTATCCTTTATCTCTTCACAATCAACCTTTAGCTTAGTTAAAGGAGTAATATCATTATCTATCAGATATCTTCTTACGAATCTTAGGTCATATTCATATAGGTTCCTTATAACAGGCCATTCTTTTATTGTTTTTTTTATCGATGGCACAGATTTAGGCATGTTACAGTATATCTTAACAGCCTTTACATCTTTTCCAACTAATTTCTTGTCCACTAATTCTGTATCTATGACAAAAGCATTCTCCTCTTCAAGCTTTATCTTCTTTACTTTTTCCTGAAATTCCTCAAGATCATTGTCATCATTAAGAACAGCAGTAAAATATGGCTTAAAACTGTCATCAACTATAGCTATCTGCATATCATCATCTGTCCTTCCAAAAAGATAAACTCTTGGCTTTTCATTCACTATCTTATAATTGACATATACGGGACTAAATATAATTTCAGACATAATTACTAATTTAAATAGAGAATATATAAAATTTTGGTAGGAAATTGAAAAATAGGTTCATTTCTTGTATGTAGGATTAACCTTTTTGCCTATCTCAATCTTCTCTTCATCATTATCCAAATATTTTTTAACAGTATAATAATCGCCAACTTTTGCATCAGGAACTAATTTCATAGAAACTTCTGCAATCTCAAATGGTCCATATTGTATGCTTACTATTTCTGTTTTATCATTAACCTCAAAAACTTCTCCTACTAATTTATCATCTATTGTCTTTTTCATTTTAACTCAAGCAATGAATGCTTATTTTTAAATCTTATTGAACTTAACCAAAGATTGACTACTAATTTTAAAATACACCCCCCAAAACATTTATAAATGAAATACTTATTGCGATAACAAAATTTAAAGGGTGATAAAATGCCATTAGATTATATGTTAAGAGACGCACGAGAGGTTTCAAATGAATCAAGAAAAAACATATACAAAGAAGGAAACAATTATCTTATTGCCAGTAAAACTAATGAAAGTGAAATTACACTATATATGCCTTTTAATAAATTTAAAAAAATTTGTGAAAGACATCCGGATGCTTCAATAAGACAGATTGGTAAAGATTGCAGGATAATTTCAATGAAGAGTTTATATGATAGAGTAATAGGGTTTGATTCTGTAAATGAAATAAATCCTTAATTAGAAACTGTGTTTATACCCTGTTGTTTTGCAAAAGTTTTCAGTTTGTAATATTAATAATTCCGACTGCATAGCAAAAAATTTCGTATATACACTGTAGCTTGCTACGACAGGTATTAGATTTTAGGAATTTTTGTCTTATTCTTTCATAAAAATAAGAAAATCATACAACATTATATATAGATATAACTCAAAAATCAATACATTTATAAATAAAATATCTTCTTTTTTTTAATATGGGTTATGACTTGATAATTATCGGAGCTGGACCAGCAGGATTAGCAGCAGCAGTATATGCAGCAAGATATAAACTTAACACATTAGTGCTTAGTAAAGAAACAGGCGGAATGATAAATCATGCTCATGAAGTAGGTAATTGGCCAGGAAACAAGGCAATATCTGGAACTGATCTTATGAATCAATGGGAAGAGCATGCTAAAAGCCTAGAAATTCCGATTGAACTGGAAGAATGCAGAGACATTAAAAAACTTGAAGAGGATCAAGGATTTATCATCAACGGCAAATACAAGACAAAAACTATACTTCTAGCAAACGGCACTTCTAGAAGACATCTAAATGTTCCTGGAGAAAAAGAATTTACTGGTAAAGGTGTAAGCTATTGCGCTACATGTGATGCAGCTTTCTATAAGAACATGACTGCAGCAGTTGTAGGAGGGAATGACAGCGCATGTTCTGCAGCCATGATACTGAGCGAGTTTGCAGATAAAGTCTATATAATCTACAGGAAGGATAAATTAAGAGCAGAGCCTAGCTGGATAGAACAAATTGAAAAGAATACAAAGATAGAGATGATATATAATGCAAACGTTACAGAGATAAAAGGAGATAAGTTTGTGACTTCTGTTGTGCTTGACAATGGCAATGAGCTAAAATTAGACGGATTGTTTATAGAGATAGGCTCAGTACCAAGCACATTCCTAGCAGAACAACTAGACATTGAATTAGATAAGGAGCATTACATAAAGGTTGATGAAAAGCAAGAGACAAATATTTTAGGGGTTTATGCAAGCGGCGATATAACGACCAATAGCAACAAGTTTAAACAAGTGATTACAGCAGCAGCAGAAGGTGCATTAGCTGTGCATAGTATATATGAGTTTATCAAGTCAAGATGAGGTAAAAAGATGGATGATTTTGCTGACCCAAAGGATTTTAGCACAACAAAAATATGCCCTAAATGTGGCAAGAAAACATTGGTTTTTGACGAAAAGAACACAAGGATATATTGTACAAGCTGTGGCTATGAAGAGCCCTTCTTGAAATGATATAACAATAGAATCAAAAATAAAAAACAAAAGATATGCAGAATAAAAGGTGAATAATATGAGAGAATTACAACATAGAGAGCAAAGGGTTGCTGTATTGATAGATGTACAGAATATGTATTATAGTGCAAAGCACTTATACAATACTAAAGTAAACTTCAAAGAGATTATGAATTCAGCTGTTGCTGGAAGAAGATTGGTTAGAGCTGTTGCTTATGCTATAAAAGCAGACGTAAAAGATGAGAACACATTCCATGATGCTCTAAATAAAGTAGGTATAGAAGTTAAAGCAAAAGATCTGCTTGTTTTCTACGGCGGAAGCAAGAAAGGAGACTGGGATATAGGTATTGCGATGGATGCTGTAAGATTAAGCAAAAAAGTGGATACTATTGTTTTGATAAGTGGTGATGGAGATTTCAAGGATCTGCTTACATATCTAAAACAACACGGTTTAAGAACAGAAGTTATTGCTTTTGGCAGAACAGCAAGCAGCATGATAAAACAGGAAGCAGACTTGTTTGTTGACATGGAAAAGAACAAGAATAAATACCTTATAAATAAACCAAGATATGAACAGAATAAGCATATTGAGAATTATTCTAATAAAAAAGATAAGGATAAAGAAAATAATAAGGCAAACGATAAAAAAACATCAAAAAAGACAACAAAAAAACCCGCTAGAAAAATATCCAAAAAACAGTCTTCAAGATCAAAAAATATGGTCAAGGACATTAAGAAAGCATATGATAATAAAAGCAAAGCAGAAGAAAAAGAGAAGGATATGAGTGATCTTTTTGGAGATGACAAGAAAGAAGAAGCAAAAACAAAGAAAAAGACAGAAAAGAAAGACAGTAATAGTGAAGGTTTGCTGAAAAAGATAGGTAAGAAACTTAAACGAAAGAAGGAATAAACTCCTCTTTCTTTATTTCTTTTATAACATGATGTTCATTCAATACTTTTATGTTATTTTCTTCTAATTTTTCCATAAATTCATCCATCTGTTTCATATTCTTAAATATACACTCAATATAGTATTGGCTATTGCCTATGCTGTAGAGGTTGTTTATATGGGTTAAATTATCTAATTTATCAACAATAGTATTTTTATCTCCTGCAATAACAAAATTTATGTTTAAAAAATAGTTTAGCTTAGAAAAATCAACCAAAGATGTATGTTTTATCATTATATTTTTCTGCTTGAGTTTTTTGAAATTATCAAACAGAGTTGTCACTGGAATGCTTGTCTCTTGACTTATCTCCTTTATCTTTTTTCTTGAGTCTTTCCTTAGATGCTTTAGAAGCAATGTTTCTATCTCGTTCATTGTCTTATTTTCAATTTTTAGAGCATTTAAATACTTTGACCAATAAATATAGGAAAAATTTCAGTTTTTCCGGAACCGAAAAAGCTGAACAAGGTATGGATGAGCCTGATTCACCTGATGATATTGAAGGAGAGCAGCCTCCTGATAGTTATAGAAATTCGTCAAATCTTTGATTGTTTTTTATTTTATTGATTTCTATTGTTTCTTACCTTTTTTTCTATTCTTGTCCTATCATTTTTCTTATCTCATCAAACACACCAAATCAGGCTTTGCCATAAATTCCTCTCTTTTTATTTCATCTATAATATAATATGTCTGCTTATCTTGTATATCAAACTTTTCTTCTAGTTTATCTACGAATTCCTGCATATCCTTTACATGGACAAATATTCCTTCAATAAGAAAGTCAAAGCCGTTGTTTATCTTATATACTGAATTTATGTTCTGATTTTTTGATAGGTATTCCTTGATTTCCTCTTTTTGATCTTTATTAACTTTTATCGCTATCTTTGCTCGTGTATTATAGCCTAACTTGCTGAAATCTATCAATGTTGTGTGTTTCTTTATGAATTCCTTTTGGTATGTTTTCAACTTGTCAAATATCGTGCTTATCGGTACTCTGGTTTTCTTAGACATATCTGTTAAAGACATCCTTGCGTCTTGCCTAAAACTTGCCAACAACATAAGATCTTTTTTCTTTAACATATTATACACCTCCGGATATATTTCAAGTTAAGCGAAAGATTTATATATATTTTATGCAATTATAATTATTATCAATAATTATATAATTATTTTATGGGCATATATATAAAATGAAAAGAAAGATAAACAAAGTTGGAACAGGCACATTGACAATAAGTTTACCAAAAAAGTGGACAGATATGTACGAGCTTAAGAAAGGCGATGAACTTGAGATGGAGGAAAAAGGGCCTAGCATCCTATTGTCTACAAAAAAGATCAAGGAAAAAAAAGACATTAGTATAGACATAACAGGATTAGACAGAACTTCTATAATGCAATTGATTAGAGGAGCATATAGAAAAGGATATGTGAAGATTGAATTAAAATTCAATAATCCTGTCTGCGTACATTATAGAGATAACTCAAAGAAAAAAGTATTGTCTGTAATAAATTATGAGGTTAACAAGCTCATAGGTATGGAGATTATCCAACAAAAGGAAGGTCATTGCATAATAAAGCAACTTTCTCCGTTAAGTGAAGAAGAGTTTATCAATCTATTGAGAAGGATCCATATGCTTATGGTTGACCTTTCAAACGATTTTTTAAATGCATTAAAAGAACAGGATTATGTTCTTATGGACACAATAGTTGAAAAGCACGATACAATTTCTAAATTCATAAGTTATTGTTTAAGGCTTATGAACATACGTGGAACTACAGATCCAGATAGTTTGATACTATATCATTTTTTATCCGACATAGATATAATAGCTGATGTCTACAAATATGCTGCAAGATACAATCTAAAGATGAAGAACCATAAGTTTAAGCCAGAAACATTAAAATACGTTGAAAAGATAGGCAATTCATTAGATACATTATACAAATTCTTCTATGACTCAGATATTAAGTTTGTAGAAGAGTTTGAATCAGAAAGATACAAAGTATTCAACTACATAGTATTTAATCTTGATAAATTACATCCAAAAGATATGTTCATTTTGTTGCAGATGAATCAGATATATCTGGTGATATTTGATCTAAAAATAACAAGGTTTGGATTGGACAAGAAGTTAAATCCAAACAAATTGTTTCCTCAATAATCAAAACAAATAAATACTCATTAAACATACATCTTAGCAATGAGAGATAAAAAAGAGTTTACAGATGACTATAAGGAAGAAAGCCACGAAGTATTCAATACAGATGATTCTATAAGAAAGTGGTATTTTGACGATAGTGATAATGAAGAAGAGTAATCATAGGTTATAAACAGTATTATCCAGTTTTCTTTGCATCAATATCTGCTGAGGATTAGGATAATTTAGCCTCATCCTTGTTATAGGTTCTCCATAATTGGCTTTTTCCAGATCATATGTTGTTAGTGTAGTTAGCTGATCCAGATTAGGATCTATATCATAACATACAATCTTACTGCCTATATCTATCATATTGAACAAGCCGTTATTTACACCAGCATTGTTATGCATAAAATACCAGTCATGGTTTTGATAGAAATGCGTAGTTACAAAGCTTTCATCACTTTCACAGAATAGTTTTGGCACGGATAAATCTTGATTATTCTCTAAAAATGCTTTTATGTTTTCTGAAACAGGCTCAAACAAAAACGGCTTCTTGTTTATCCTTCCTTTTACATGATTAAACATCAACAATGCTTTTGCTTCTTTTAGTTTTTCTTTTATCTGTTCTAATGTATCTACAGTTATTTTCTCCTGAGCATCGCTTTTTTCATCCTTGTTTCCGGTTTCATGATGCAGTCCCGGAATACCAGATATCAACACACCGCCATCAATTATCGCCTTCTGGCTTATGAAAATAAAATTTTCCTGTTGCTCCATCTGCTTAAGCTTTTGCTTAAATGAATAAAAATGATCCCTTTCATGAGTCTGATCAATAATCTTGGTTATCATCTCCTTTTCCATACCAAGTATGAATGCCAACTCATCAACAACAAGATAATGCAAAGGACTTTCATGATTACCAAGATTGAAATATACTTTGCTTAATTTGCTTAATTTTCTCAAAGAATTCAGCAGCCACATATATCTTTCATCAATATAGTCTTTTAATATCTCGCTTAACCCAGTTAAGCTTTGCTCATCTAATTCCTCGCCTTTTTTTATCTTATTAAATATCTGTAAAATTTTTCCAGATGTAAACGGAGCAGTATATTGAAATAATTTAATAAGGTTTATATCTAATTCATCTTTCCTATATCCATAGCCGTAATCTTTCTTTATGTTATGAAATCCTAATAAGTCGCCGTTTACGACAATCCCCTCCACCATATGGTTTTGTATGAATCCAGAATTAAGATAATCATATATCTTGTCAAAATTATGTCTGGTGTGCGTATCAGATATAATTAGTAACCTCATTTTAAGAGAATAATGTTAAAGATAGTATTTAAATGTTTGGATAACCGAAACCTTTAAAAATTAACCCTTAATTTTGTATATCAACGGCGGTGTAACTCAGCCTGGTTAGAGTGCTACGCTCATAAGTTTGAGAGATGAGGCTTCGGCCGATGACATAACTTGACATTGAGTCACGTAGAAGTCGCGATTTCAAATATCCCCGAGGGAGACTACAATCCTTCAGGATTGAAAGTATCGCCACCGCCATTTATCTTCCAATTATTTCTTATTAATAATAACAACAATCTCGCCTTTTAATTTTATCGTCTTATTTGTTAATTCAGAAACTTTTCCTCTAAGAAATTCTTCGAACTTTTTTGTAAGCTCTCTTGCGATTACAATCTGCCTATCTGGCATTATCTCATTCATAACCTTTAATGTCTTGTTTATCCTATGCGGAGATTCGTAAAAAATAGAAGTAAATGTATTATTTTTCATCTCTTCTAATGTTCTTTGCTTTTTGCCAGATGTTTTTGGCAGAAAACCATAAAAAATAAATTTGTCTGTTGGTAATCCGCTACATACTAATCCTGTCAGCATAGCATTAGCTCCAGGCACAGGGCTAACTTTGATATTATTTGCGATACATTCCTTGATAATATTATATCCTGGATCAGATATACAAGGTGTGCCGTTATCAGAAACAAACGCGATGCTTTCTGTTTTTAATAATTCAATTATTTTTGGAATAACTTTTTTCTTATTGTAATCATTATAGACAATAAATCTTTTTTTCGGAATCTCATAATGCTTTAGTAATTTAGAAGTTCTTCTTGTATCTTCACATATTATGGTATCTACTTCTTTTAGAATCCTAATAGCCCTTAGAGAAATATCTTCAATATTTCCTATTGGCGTAGATATTATGTAGAGCATAATTATAGAATTATTACGACTGTTTTAAAGTTATTCCTTTTTTGATACTTCTTCCAAGTCATTTAGTATGCTGGTCAAGAAAAAACTAAATTGTGTTAATTTACGTTTATACGCTATTTTTTGTTTATGTTCACTTATTTCATTGTCAACGCCTTGAAAATTTTTAATCAATCCTTTTCCTTTTTTATCAATATCAACTTCAATTTTTTTTGTTATTTAATAACTTAAATACTTTTATTGAATCATCTTCTATTTTATTTATATTTTTATATCTTACGATGGGCTTCAAGTTATCAAAGACCACTTTTATAGTTCCGAGCATATTACTGATATCCTTATCATTGCTCAATACTTCAACTTTATTACCATAAGTCAAAACTTCTCTAAGTGATGCAATAGCAATAGACTCATCTGCATTAAAATCATATTTATGATCTGCTTTAGAAATATCAAAAAACTTATCATTCAGAGCCCTTGCAAAATTCATCAAAAGAAAGTATGTTTCATTTTTCTTAACTTCCATATTTTTAGATTTGATAAACTCAGTTCCAGTATAAATCTGATGCTGATAATCAATCAACAGTTCAATTATACGTCTATTTTGATCTCTTTTTTCATCACCAAGTTCTAGATAATTAAATGCACTAAAAGTATACATCTACTTTCGCTTTTCTATGTTATCAATAATCTCGTTAGATCTCCTTACAATCTGTTCAAGTACACTAGAAGTTATCTTAAGATTGTTGGTTTTTTCAAGAAATGCTTTGGTTTCATTTGTATCCACTAACGCATTTTGAAGTTCGTTTTCATCAATGTTTATATTATAAGTTAAATAAGGGCCAGAATCATTCCTATATTTATTAAGTTGATTTCTATAGAGAACTTTGCATAATTGCTGTTTAGCTTAGCTTTTTAGATTAATTGCAC
>CAYSVS010000025.1:13192-16045 GCA_964434475.1 uncultured Methanosarcinales archaeon | reverse complement strand
ATTTAGAGGTTTAGCCAAGGCTAGAGTTTAAATCTGCACAACTCCAGTTATTTTAGCATAATTTAAGGCTTTATCTACATCCTTAGTAAAGATGACGCTTCTTACTCTGTTTAGGCCATTAAAAGTTGCTATCGCTTTTTTATTTGTTCCCCGATATAATATGTTAGGTAACTCTTCCATTATCTTGCTAAATGTGGATTATTTAAAAAATTTTAGAAAAAAATGAGCCCGCCGTGACTTTCATTCGGTTTTGACCGATTTTGAACACGGGACCACTCGATCTCTGCATTTTCATACAAATGTATCAGTCGAGCGCTCTAATTGCTCAACCAAGTCCGATACGCAATGTATCGGGAATGGCTTCCGGACTAAGCCACGGGCTCATGGAACTTAAAAATTAGTGTTATATTTATAAAGTTTTTGCCTAATGTGTATTTTAAAACGCTATTTTTATATATAATCATAAAAATTTTAATCTATGTAAGGTGGTATAATGGTCAATATTGAAGAAATGGCAATGTTTTGCAAAAGAAAAGGTATAATATATCCTACTGCTGAGATATATGGCGGATTAAACGGATTTTTTGATTATGGTCCTTTGGGTGTTGAGATAAAGAATAATATAAAGCAAAGTTTTTGGAAAACTTTTGTTCATAATAGGAATGATGTTGTTGGAATGGATGGAGCTATAATCACTAATCCAAAAGTATGGGTTGCTTCTGGACATGTCGGTTGTTTTGAAGATGTATTGATAGAATGCACAAAATGTAAGTCAAGACACAGAGCTGATATTATTATAGAAGATGCTTTGGATAAGAATGTTGAAGGTTTGGAATTGACTGAGATCAAAAATATAATGGATGAAAATGAAATATCTTGTCCAAAATGCGGTAATAAAGAGTATTCAGAACCTAAGCAGTTTAATTTGATGTTTAATACAACAGTTGGTCCTATAAGTGATGATGTAGCTTATCTTAGACCAGAAACAGCACAGTTGATATTTACTGATTATAGGCTTGTTATGGAGAATGCAAGACAAAAGCTGCCTTTTGGTATATGTCAAGTTGGAAAAGCATTCAGAAATGAAATAAGTCCAAGAGATTTTTTGTTTAGGAGCAGGGAATTTGAACAGATGGAGATTGAATTCTTTACTCATCCTGAAAAATACGATGATTGTCCTTATGTAGAGGAGATAAAAAATTTTAAAGTAAATATTTTGACAGCTGGAAGTGATGATGTGCAGAAGGAATCAACGATAGAGATGATGCTTGAGAATAACCTATTGTCACAATGGCATGCTTTTTGGCTTGCGCAGATGTATAGATGGTTTTTAGATTTAGGAATCAATCCAGAAAACCTGAGATTAAGAGAACATAATAAGGATGAGTTAGCTCATTATGCTAAAGCATGTTTTGATATTGAATATAAGTTTCCTTTTGGGTGGAAAGAGATACATGGAAATGCTGACAGGAAACAGTTTGATCTACAGCAGCATATTAAACATTCTAAAAAAGACCTTTCTGTATATGATGAAGAGTCAAAAAAAAAGGTTGTTCCATATGTTGCAAGTGAACCTTCTCAAGGTGTAGATAGGGCTTTTTTGGCGTTCATGTTTGATGCTTATGAAGAAAAAGAGGATGAAAAGACAGGTAAAACAGTAATCTTGCATCTTGATCCTAGGTTATCTGCGTATAAGATTGCAGTGCTTCCTTTGGTAAACAAAGAAGGGATTCCAGAATTGTCAAAAAGAATATTTGATGACTTAAAAAAGGAATTTACATGCATATACGATAAAGGAGGAGCTATAGGACGAAGATATGCAAGAAATGATGAGATTGCAACACCTTACTGTATAACTATAGATTACGATAGTCTAGAGAACAAGGATGTCACTATAAGGGATAGGGATACGACAAAACAGATAAGGGTTGATATTGAAGATTTAAAAAATGTAGTCAGAAAGCTGATCAATAAAGAGATTTATTTTGAAAAGGCTGGAAGACTGATATGAGGGTGTTTTTAAATGGAAATAAAAGATTTAGAGCCAAGACAAGGTAAAGTTGAGATAACTGTTGAAGTTGTTGATAAAGGAGAAGTTAGGACCTTTTCCAAATTTGGTACAGCAGGAAGAGTTTGTAAAGCAAGAGCTAAGGATGATACAGGACAGATTGACCTTAGTTTATGGAATGAACAAGTAGATCAAGTTAACATAGGTGATAAAGTAAAGATAAGCAATGGATATGTTAGCGAGTTTCAAGGTGAGAAACAGCTTTCTACTGGTAAATTTGGCAATCTTGAAGTGCTGGAAAAAAGTGGAGTAACAGAGGATGAAGAGACAGAAGCTAGTGCATTGTCTAATGAGACAACAGATGAAGGAGAGCATATATTGACAAAAGAAGAACAGGTTGAGGAAGAATTTATAGAATAGACCGAAAGCTTTTTAAAATTGATATTTTTTCATTATTTTTATATGGGGACGTAGCTCAATCTGGGAGAGCACTACGCTGAAGACGTAGGTGTCGGGGGTTCAAATCCCCCCGTTCCCACCTTTTATTTTCTATTTCTTATTTTTGCTATTGTGCTGTTGAGTTTGCGAAACGTACAGAATTTTCGTCAACGTTTTTGCTTGTCCAAAAGGTTGGTGAGAATCATCCCCTTTCTCATCTTTTATTTTCTATTTATTATTTTTGCTATTGTGCTGTTGAGTTTGCGAAACGTACAGAATTTTCGTCAACGTTTTTGCTTGTCCAAAAGGTTGGTGAGAATCATCCCCTTTCCCACCTTTTATTTTCTATTTCTTATTTTTGCTATTGTGCTGTTGAGTTTGCGAAACGTACAGAATTTTCGTCAACG
>CAYSVS010000025.1:0-13092 GCA_964434475.1 uncultured Methanosarcinales archaeon | reverse complement strand
AATTTTCGTCAACGTTTTTGCTTGTCCAAAAGGTTGGTGAGAATCATCCCCTTTCTCATCTTTTATTTTCTATAATTATGTATGTTGAAAAATTATATAGGTGTATGAACAGGGAGATTTGTTTCTTAATTTTATTATAGATCTCTTTGTCTTTTCTATCCTCTTAATATTGCAGAAGCAACCAGATTGAACATAAGTATTACAATAAAAGAAATAGCACAATACAATCCTACACTTCTGAATAGGTTCTTTCCTAACTCATATCTTTCAGCTAACTTATCTGAACCGTTTTCGATTCCGTTAGCTAATACTGTAAGTATATAGACAATTTGTACAACATATAATCCAACTATAATCTGGAAATAATATGCAGGAACGCTTGGTGTTTTGAACATATCCATAAGTCCTCCCATTCCTGCGCCTGCAGATCCACTTTCTGATGCTATTGTAGTCATCTGTGTAGTCAGTTTTCCTAATATTGTTGTGACCATTGAAGTGATTCCTATCACTATTCCTGCAATAGAAGGTGTTAAGAATTTTATCTGGCCTTTGATTGAAGACAAGTTTTCTGCCATAAGGTCTTTAAGCCTTTCATTTACTTTGTGCATCTCTTTGATGTATTGGGAGATGTTTACTAAAGCTTGTGCTGCTATCTTAGGTCCTTTCTTGACACTTTCTGTCAATACTTTCATAGAACTCTCGATAAGATCAGAAGGATATTTTGTCAAAGCTCCTGAATGCGGGTCAAATATCGCTTGCTCTACACTCATGCCTAATCTTTTTATATTGTTGGATACTAATGCAAAAAAGTCTCCTGAAACAGTGCCTTCCATAGTCTCTGCAACTTTTCCGAATGCCATCTCTGCAGGAAATCCATCTCCTAGTCTGTTTCCTAGTTGGAATAGTGCAGAAGCGAACTCTTTTTCTAATTTTTTTGATTCGTTCCTTATCTTCATGACATTTGCAGACTTTGTTTTATAATATGAAGAAAGTCCCCATCCTATACCTAATGTAAAGGCTATGCTTAATAATGTAGCTCCTAGTCCGAAAGGACCTGATGCTTCACTTGCTTCGCATGTTTCTCCAGATGGACATTTGTATTCCAAAAAGGCATATTTTGGTGCTTCTGAAGGTATAGAATTTATTGACAAAAAATTACCCTCATTTGTAATAATCATATCCCAATTAGGGTTTATCATGTGGAGCATCAAAGGGCTTAGTCCTATAAAACAGAATATAACTCCTATGATTATTGCATAGTTCAATGGTTTGATATCTATTCCAAACAATTTTTTGTTCTGTCTTTTTTTTAATGCAGGATTATTGCTTATGTCAACCTCTCCATATCCTGAAGGTCTTGAGGCAAGTATAGTTTTTCCTAGATAATACACGACTATAGGTAGAAATACGTTATACATTGTTGCTATATGGTACCATTTTGTACCCTGCATAAAACTTACTACCAAAGGTAGTATTACTAATCCTAATATAGGTAGTATGATTCCAAGCATGTTAAGCATGGTTATAGGTTGTTGTAAATTCTGAGCATAGTGAAGCATCTTTTCATATGTTTCTTCAAGCATAACGCTTAATGATTTGTCTAGCATGCTTAACCTTCTTGTTTCCTCGCCTTCTAACAACGATCCTTCTATAAGGTGCATAGCTTCGACAAATTCTAGATTTGTCTTTTTCCATCTTTGAAGATATGTTTCTAGAGATTCTTGCATTGATTCATATTTTTCTGTCTCAACATCCCATAATACTTTCCTTAAGTCAAGGTTTAAAGGAGCAGAAAGATGCTGACTAGCGAATTCAACAGCCAATTCTAGATTAGATGTATGGCGCATATAGGTTACTATGTAAAATACACATAATACCATCTGACTGCTTGCTTTAAGTTTCCAGTTGTTGGATATGAATATAGGAATTTGTTTAAGAGGATTGATCATTATAATTGCAACAAACAGAAAGAAAAATATGAAAAAGAAAATGCTTTCTCCTGTCAAAAGCAAAGGTATAAGATAACCTAAAAATGCTCCTATAAATGCAAGAGCAAGAGGAGCTAGTATAGATAAAGACATAGCTCCTGTTGGAGTTATGTCGAGATGCGTAAATTTAATAGCTTCTTCTAATTTTTTTTTATCTACAGGACCTGGTTTTACATTCAGCAATTTTTCAGAATGGTTGCATGCTTTTTCATACCAGGTCATATGTTTGGGCATGTATTGCTTCTTGAATTCAGCATATTCTTTTGTTACTGGTGCTTCTGTTATATCTGGCTCTTCGGTGTTAGTATCTATGTGGGTAGTATCTGAATCTAATTCTTTCTTTATTTTTTTCTTAAATTTTACACTTAATTTCTTTATTTCGTCTTGTTCTGCCATCTTAGTAATGCTTGATTTTCTTTTTCTTTATCTCTTTCTTGATCCATTCGTCCCATTCGAAAAATATTCTGTCAGAATCCAGATGTCCTATCTCTGAACTTACTTTCTCGCATAAGTTATGATAAGTATCATTGCATTTTATCACGAATTCAGCTTCAAGAAGTTCAGGATCTTTGTTTTCTTCAGAGTATTTAATTAGTGTCTTCTTGATTTTAGCTCTTAATTGGATATTTTCCCATACTGCATCCCAGTTGCCTGCAAACTCTTTGATGTTTCCTGCAATTGTCTTTAAAATTTCAATATCTCCGTTGATAAGGTCTTTGGTAGGTTCTAATGTGTCTGATTTCGCATCGTATTTGAACAAATCTTTGAATCCTCCTTCTGCTAAAGGATCATTTTCCCAGGTTTTTCTTACCTCTGTTATTTGTGTTATCCTTCTCAGTTTTTTCATTCCTGATGCACTTTTTACAGGATTTGCAACTATAATTACATCTGTCGCTTTAAAGCTTGTTTTAGGAACGCCTATATCATTAACTACTCTGTCATATACTCCGTATGGAGAATCTGAGTGTATAGTGCCAGCAACTACGTTTGCTGCAGCACCGACTCTCATAGCTTCATATAATGCAACGGCTTCTTTACTTCTAACCTCTCCTACTATTAATGCACTGTCCCCTAATCTTAATGTGGCTCTTATGCCGTCGCTTGCAGGCATTTCTGATGTGCCTTTTGCTAAAGCACTTGCAACTTTCATGGGTTGTATGTTGAAACCTAATTTTCTTAAAGAATTGGTAGGCAGTTCTAAAGTATCTTCTATGGTCAATACTCTATATCTTCTCATGATTTCTACAAGCAAGGAGCCTAAAAAGCTTGATTTACCTGAGCTTCTTGTTCCGGCTATGAGCAATGTTCTTGTTCCGTCTATCAAAAAACTTAGACATCCGGCTGCCAATGGAGAAATCATCTTATTCTGTATGAATAAAGGCAGGGTCCATGGTTTGTCTCTATGGCGTCTGAAGGAGAATGCTAATCCTGTAGGATCTAATGGTTCTGTAATAACGCTTACTCTTGAGCTTGCGACAGGAAGTTCTATCTCTGTATCTAATATTTGGTTGGCTTCATCCAGTGGTCTTCCTGACATTAGCCTTAATTTTGATGCCCAGCTTTCTGCTTCTGCTCTTGTAGGTATTATGTTGGTATAACAGTCATCATAGCTTCCATGGACTATGAAAATTGGTGTTTGTCCGTATGGTGAGTTGACAGATATGTCTTGTATCTTTTCATCTGATAATAGTACTTCTATAAGACCAAATCCTACTGTGTATCTTACTAAAATATTGGCTAATTTTTCAATCTCAGAATCTATTATATGGTAATGTCTATAGTTTGCTAATTCCTCTATAAGATCTTTGCCTATGTTAAAGAATACGTCTCTCATCCTTTCAGGATTTACGAATTCAGATTTTTTGGGTTTATGTTCTGACATGATTTTTCTTGCAAGGTCTAGAATTTCATATTCTTCTTCCTCTAGCTTAAACTCAGGCGGCATCATGTGATATAGATATCTTACAGAATCAGGAAATTTGAATATTGTAACTTCTGTATTTTCAGCAAGTTCGTAGCTGTCTATTTCTTGGCCATCGCTAGGATATGCTGCCATCAATTTAGTAAACATAAAATCTGGTTTGATTGTAGGTTGGAAAACTTTTCTGTATATTGTCCTGTCTCCTACTTTATATCCTGGTAAATATGGTTTAGATATAGTGATAAGTTTTGTTTTATCCAGTAGAGTTAGGAAATAATTTATCAGTTGGATGTATTTTTTTATGCATTGCTCAAATTTTTTGTCTTTTAAGGTATCAAGATGTATTCTTTCTCTTCTCTCTGCTCTTTTTAATTCTACGTATGCGCCTAAAGGATCGCTTTTCAGCATCTTTATTATCGTGTTCTGTATTTCTGCGTGCCATGTGGCTGCAAAAGTTTTGCAGTTAGGATCTGCAGATAGGGCGTCAAAACTGAACATGGATCTTTGTTTCAACAGTTTTTTATAAAGCGATGCTATCTCGACAAGAAGTTGGGTTTGATAATAATCATATTCATAATCTCTTTTTTGTATATAGACTATCTTTGATACATTGGTCATTTCCGTGATTATATCTATGGTTTTAGACATAGTCATAGTATTATCTTCGAGAGAAGGGACAAAAGTGCAGGATTCACAGTCTATTCTTAAAATCGTATCTTCTCCTTCTCTAATTATATCATAACTGAAACACTCTGCCATTAATACACCTCTTTTCTTACTGGTTAATGCTCACATAAATTTAATTAATATAGTTTAAATAATAAATAAATTAATATATAAAGATTGCTATAATATGAATAAATTTTGGAAAAGATCATAAATATATTAATAATAAAGGATTAAACAAGGATAAAAAAATGGTAGAACTAAGTTTTGGTACAAAAAAGAAAGATGCTGAGCAGCAGGAAAAGAAACAAGGTTTTTTTGGTCCCAAAAAAGATGTGACTAAAGAACTAAAAGAAAGTGTAGGTAATCTGACTAATTCTGTAAACGGGGTTACAAGAAGGATAAGAGTAGTTGAAGAAAGATTCAATAATCTGTCGAGGAGAATACAGGTCAGTGATCAGAATATGATATCTTCTACCAAGAAGTTCAATACAGAGATAAGGACGGTTAATGATGATATTTTAACTATTAAGAAGGATTTGGAGAAAGTAAAGAATACTATGGATATTATAATAAAAGAGTTGAAGCTTACTGCTAAAAAAGAGGATGTTGGTATTTTACAAAGATATATTAATCTGTGGGAGCCTATAAAATATGTTACAGAGAAGGATGTTGAATCTATAGTTAAGCGGATGTTAGAAAATCAAAAGGTTTAAATAAGAATTTTAACAGATATTGTTAAAAGAGGTAAAATTATGGCATTATTCGGTAAAAGTGAGGAAAAAAAAGCGGAGCCAACTCCATCACCAAGTGGACCACCTACAGATATGGTTCTCAAGATGAGAAATCAAGGATATTCTAATAATCAGATTGTACAGACTTTACAGAGAGAAGGTTACAAAAGTCACGATATTTTTGATGCTATGAACCAGGCTGATATCAAAGGTAGTGTAGCGCCTATGCAGCCTGGACAAGTAGAAAATATGTCTTCTCCCGAAAATCCTATGCAGCCACAACAACAGGAATCTGGTGTTTCAGAAGAGGTTAATCGAGCAACTGAAACTCCTGCTGAAGCTCCTCCTAGTTTTGCGCCTCAACAAAGAAATGTTGGAGGGCCGGATAGAGAGCTAATACAAGAGGTTGCAGAAACTATTATTGAGGAGAAGTGGGAAGAACTGGTAAAAGATATAAAATCTGTTGTAGAATGGAAGGAATCTACAGAAACTAAGATTTCTCAACTTGAACAAAAGTTTACTGATCTTAAGGATAATTTTGATAATCTGCATAAAGGTATTGTGGGTAAGATTGGTGAATATGATGAAAGCTTGTCTAATGTTGGCACAGAGATAAAAGCTTTGGAAAAGGTTTTCCAGAAGATACTTCCTACATTGACAGAGAATGTCAATGAATTATCTCGGATAACTAAAGGGATGAAAGAAAAGAAGTAAAAGCAAAGTAATATATTTTTTATTCTATTTTATTAAATTAATTGTAAATAATATTGGTTTAAGGTTAAATTAATCAAAAAAGTATTTCTTTTGATAAGCTTTTTAATATTGCTTTTAAGGAACAAATGATATATTGGTTTATTTATCTATTTTTAGAAAATTGAGATTATTTTATCTTTAATATCTTTAGGATTGTAGCTTAATTCAAAAGGATATAAAAAGATTTTTTTATTTGAAGGTTTATTTTTTATATGTTTTGTTTTTATAGTTATTTTCTTTGTTTAATTACAAACAGGGTTTTATACCTCTTTGCTTTGCAATGGTTTTCAGTTTGTAATCTTAAAAATTTTGATTCCGTAGCAAAAAATCTAGCGTATATCTCGTAGCTTGCTACGACGGGTAGTTGGATTTTAGGAATTTTTATTGATTTTTAGTATCGTCTTTTTCTTTATCAGTGAATGGTGATTCTATTTTGATTTTACATTTGTTGGAACAAGAAGTAGTGATTATGTAAGAACAAATAAAGTTAAGAATAATACTTTGTTTTATTGTCTTACGCTCTCTCCTGCAAGAAGTTTAATTGAGAATGCTGCAACTAATGATATGAATATCAATCCTACTACCTTTGGGTGGAAGAATGCTGACCACGCATTAGCTTCAAAATCAGATGTTGTTGCATCAGTTCCTCCTGTGAAAGGCATCAAAGTTTGGCCGTATACTGATCCTAGACCTATTATTAAGATCAATACAGACACTGTAATTATCCAATAAACAATAGTCTTATCAGAGCTTCCTTCACCTCTTACTTGTTTTCTTATGTCTTCGTCGCTTGCTCCTAGAAGTTTAAATATCATAAGCATAAGCATTAGGAAGACAAAGAGAAGTACAAACCAAGGTGTTATGAATTTTATTACCAATAGTGCTTTTTCTGAAATCATAAGCAATATGCCCGCACAAAGCGCTATTATTAAGTTAATGTTCTTGTTATCTTTGCCAAAGAATTCAGAATATTGAAGGATAGCATAGACTATGAATGTTCCCATCAAAAAAGGAAATATTATACTGAAATAATCTATCAATCCTACGTCTAGTACAGTTGCCATTTTTACTTACCTACAAAGTATTTTCCAATCTTGTCAAATCCTGATCCTAATTCTTTTAATCCTTGTGATTTGCCAGGTTCTCTTGTTATGAAATTAACTATCATTGCAAATACTAATATTATTACAATTAAACTTAAAGTATCGCTGTCTATATAATTTTCAATGTGAAATCCACCATACCATCCTGCTGCGCTTCCGAATATAGCTATAACTGAAATAAATGCTACAAAAGAAAGCCAACCTGATAAAGATGCTCCAATCCAACCAGTCTCTGCACCTAATACTCCTGCAATTATAAGGAAAGCTATAACTGCAACTGCTATTATAGAAATACTAGGAAGTGCGGTGTTTATTATGTCAACAGCATCATATCCTGACGGATAATTTCCTGTAGCATGTGGAATAACAACAAGTAAAGAAATTACTAATGATACTATCACGTTAAAGTTTTTTTTACCTTCCCCTAATATTTGTGTTTTTTGGAGTATTGCAAAAAGTATAGTGAATATTAATAAGAACGGCAGTAATATGTCAGTAAATCCATAACTTTCCAATGTGTATATTAAATCTTGATAGGTTGCCATCATTACACCTCTTATTCTTCTTTATTTTTATTTGAAGGTTTTGCACTTGTGCCTTCGCCTTTTATGATATAGAGCATGAACATTATCAAAACTATGACGAGGATTATCGAACCTGCCAGGTTTGTTGTCCAGTTATTTATCAGATATGCCCAGAACCATTCAAGCCATGATTCTCCATTTTCTGTTCTTATTGCATGCAAAAATATTAAGACTATGCCAATAAACATTATGCCCATGGCTGTATATCTTGCTCCACCTTCAAGATAGACACCTTCTCCTTCTTTGAAAAATATGCCTATAAGCAAAAGATAACCTGTTCCTAACAATACAAGAACAACGATGTTAGCCATAGCTTCGTTTATCGTAGCTACAAGTCTGCTTGATGCAACAACAAGAAAAGCAACAACAAAAGCCACCATAGAGTTTAGATTTTTCTTAGTATATGGTTTTCCTTCAATCTCATCCTCGCCCAATATTCTTGTCTTTTCAAAGATTGCGAACATTATTGTGAAAACAAGTATAAATGGAAGAACAACATCATATATTCCTATTTCATTGAAAAAATCTATAATGCCTCTAAACACTGTCTCTTCTACCATAACTATATTTAAATATAAATTGTATATATAAAGGTTTCGATTTTAGCTATAACTTAGTAACTAATTTTTTTTGGTTGAATTTCACAAATTATTTATACCTGGGGTTTTTGATATACAAAAAATACGAGGTAAATGAAAATGCAAGAAACTGATAAGATAACTGATGAAAGTCTTTCTGAAGAAGAGAAAAAGGAAGTTGATTTTGATAAAGGAGAAAAAGAAGCTGATGTTTATACTGAAGAAGGTATTGAGCATCTTCAAGATGAGGGTGAACTGTCTTCAGAAGAAGCAGGTTTTATGGAAGGTGAGATAAGAGGAGGCAAGAAGACAAAATGTGCAGCATGCGGCAAGGTACTAGATGACGAAAATGAGACTGTTGTAGAGAAGGAAGTCAAAGGAGAGGTTTATAGATTTTGTTGTGAAGAATGCGCTACTAAGTTTCAGGTAAATGAGGCTAAGCAATGAAGAACGCAATATTTTTGTTTATATTTCTTATTGCTGTAAGTTCTGTGATTGCACAGCCACATTATTTAATAGGGGCTAGTTCAGAGGATAAGTCTGTAATATCTGGTGCAATATCACGATTAAAGAACGAGGGGTTTATCGCTTCTGATGATTATTTGCAAATGTTAGATTATAAGCTGGATAAAGAAGAACTTGATAATAGAGTTGTCCTTGTCTTATATGAAAAAAAGGCTGCGGTTATAGTTGGTGAAAGCTGTCCTGCTACTGATGTTATACTTGCAGGCGAGATAGGAAAATATGTCAAAGCTAAAGGTTATGATCTTATGCCTGCGATGACAAGCGATGAGATAAAATATAATGACCTTAGCTTATTGTTTAAGAGTGTTGAATGTAAAGACAGTGATGGCAGGGATCATTCAATAAAAGGCAGTGCTGTTGGTTATGATGAAACTGGAGAAAAGGTTACACTATGGGATAGCTGCACAGGAAATGTTTTGCTTGAGAAATATTGTGAAGATGGACTTGTTAAGACTGAGTATTTTGAGTGTGATGAGTGCAAAGACGGAAAGTGCATAGAAGTTGAAGAACAGGAAGATGAAGAGGAGCAGGAAGAATTTGAACAAGAGATTGCTGAGAAAGAACAAATAGTAGAAGAACAGAAGCAGGTTGAGGAAAAAGAAGAATCAGATGTTCAACCAATACAGAAAGAGAAGAAAGAAAGTAATAATTTTTTCGCAGCTATTATTGAATGGTTCAAGAATCTTTTTTGATTTCTTGCTTCTTATAGTTTTGTAAATCCTTCTTTTTTTGGTAGTTTTTGAAAATTAGGCAGATTTGTTATTTTAATTCAAAAATATATATTTCTAATCTATTTTCATCTTTTTTTTAATTTGATTTTCTAGATCCTTGAACGCTTTATGCAATGTTCTTGCAAAATCCCAATCAGATGCTTTGTCGCTTGTGAATTTTATTGTCGGTGCATTCGCCTGCACATGTATGCTCCATTTCTCGCGTGTACCTTCCTTATTGTATCTTTTTATATTTATGTGCAGATTAAGTTCATTGTGCAGCATCCTTTGTATCTTAGGATAGTATTCTGCAGAAAGTTTGTCTAACAGCATACGTTCTTTTTTGTCGACTTGATCTAATCCTGAATATTGTATTTTTTCCATGAAAATCACCTTTTATGAGATTTTTATTTTAGCTTATTTATATTTTTTGGTAATAATTATATATCATTGCTTATTTTTTAATTTTATGATTATTGCTGGAGTAGATGAAGCAGGACGCGGTCCTGTTATCGGGCCGATGGTTATGGCAATCTGTGCTATCAAGGAAGAAGACGAGCATCTTTTGAATAAACTGGGAGTTGCGGATTCAAAGAAGTTGACTCCCAAGAAAAGGGAAGAACTGTTTCCGAAGATACTCGCATTAGTTAAATATGAATTAGCAATCTTATCTCCTGAAGTGATTGATTCTGCGTTAAATGATCCGAATATGAACCTGAATAAGCTTGAGGCATTGACCACTTCCAAGCTTATCAACATCTTGAACGCTAAAAAAGTAATTCTTGATCTACCAACTAAAGACGGAGAGTTATATAAAAAAGAGATACGCAAAAACCTTAAAGATCTCAAAATAGAACTGATTGCAGAACATAAAGCTGATGATAATTATGCTATATGCGGAGCTGCTTCAATCATAGCAAAAGTTACACGCGATAGGGAGATAGAAAAATTGAAACATGAGATTGGCATAGATTTTGGTTCTGGTTATACTTCAGATGGGAAAACCCAGGATTTTATCAAAAAGAACCATGACAAATATTCTATATTCAGGAAGGAGTGGCAGACATATAAGGATGTTGTTGACAACAAAAAACAAAGAAAATTGTTTGATTTCTAAGGTTACATTTATAAGTATTTGTTGTTGATTTAATGTTTATGGCAAATAAAAATTTAGAGCAGGTTTTAAAAGAGAATTATTATGGCATTGTTGATTGGAATGATATAATAACATTTGTTATTCCTTACATAAAACGGAAAAATGTAATTTCTGATGATAAATTAAACTTCGTAAGAAAACTAACTAAAGTAGCGCATAATATCTTGGATTCTCAAAGAGATAATCTTCTGGATGGTTATAGTGAAAGAATATATGCTCATTATCTGCAAGCTATTAAGATGTTTGAAAATGCAGATAATAACGATTATTTTTATAAGAATATTTCTCATTTGAATTCGCATGCGGGAGGTGTCTGCGAATATATTTATGAAAAAAACTCAAGACATTTCTTTTTTAGTAAAAGCAAAGGACCATTATTTTTCTTGTTTTGATTTTAGTGTTAAATTTCAAGATGAAAAAGACTTAGAAAATTCTAAAGAATTAAAACGGTTTACAAAAGAACAGATGTATTCTTCAAAATATTTTAAAGATGCATATAAAATTGCTCTTAAGCTTTTTAAAATAACTGGAGACAATGAATA
Organism: uncultured Methanosarcinales archaeon; assembly: GCA_964434475.1. Taxonomy (GTDB): domain Archaea; phylum Nanobdellota; class Nanobdellia; order Woesearchaeales; family CAYSVS01; genus CAYSVS01. Next base: position 1,832 of record CAYSVS010000025.1, on the reverse strand, counting down.
CTATTCAAATGCAATCTCTTTGGGTACGTACCCTATATCTCGAATGACTTCTGATAATAATATGCAAGATGAACTTTTAATAGTTAATGATCTGCTTTCTTCTTATAATTTGACTAGAAAATATTTGTCAATGCCTGATGTAAATTGGTTTGAAAAAATGATTTATCCTGTTATTGCTAATTTCTATCTGAATGTTTCATTAGACTTTTATAAAGATTTGCCAGTTTCAAAAAATAGATTATCTTTTGTTCATTTTTCAAAAGCATACATTAATGAAGTAGCATTTTATCTTTTTGATGCAGATGAAGCAACTCCTGAAAATCTAGAAAAAGGTAATTATACTTCCAAAGAAGATTATCTTGATGTTTGGTATAATAGTGCAACTGAGGCTTCAAAACTTGCAAGGAGAAATTCGCAGATAAGAAGACTTTCTTTAGAGTCTGCTTTAAGAGCTTCATCTTTAAAATTTGCTGATGCTAATGATGATTTTTCGAAATTGAGTAGTCTTTACTCAATAAAAAAGATGCTTGCTGATCATTATAGTTGTAAAAATGATAAGAAAAATGCATCTCGTATGCTTTATGGTTGTGCAAATATACGTGAAATGCAGTTTAATTTGACAAATCAAGAAAGGTTTATGAAATATGCTAAAACACATTATGCGGAAGCTGAAAAGTTGGCAAATGATAAGTAATATTTTGTGTGTTGATTCTAGATAACTTTTTATATTAGATATTCTATTTAATTTGTATGCCAACCTTTACAAATATACATAAGGATGATTTGACAGTACTTCAGAATTTTGGATTCTATTTTGAGCCGGTTAAGTCTGAATATGAAATCGCAAGGATGAAGGGGTCTTGTGTTCTTGTTTTGTTCAATTCAAATAAGCTTCTTATACAAGGTAAGGAAAAGGTTGTTAATGATTTAGTAGAATATTTACGTAAGAATCACATAGGCAAATATGTGCATCCTATTAACTTTGTAAATGAAAAAGGCATTGTTATCGGAACAGATGAAGCTTTGAAGGGCGATACTTTTGGCGGCATCGTGGTTGCAGGAGTGAAAGCTGATGAGGATATGAGGGAAAGATTGAAGTTGGTTGGAGTAGAAGATAGCAAAAAACTGAAAGATTTTGAGATACATGTTATTGCACAAAAAATAAAGAAAATTGTTCCTTATCATATAGTTAACCTTTCGCCAAATCAATATAATCTTATTGTAGAGGAATTAGGTAATGTTACAAATTTGCTCAATAGGATGCATCAAAGGTGTATTGATGAACTGGATTTTCATGATTTGGCTGTTGTTGACAAATATCCTGGATGTAAGGTGAAAGCAAAGATGCTGATAAAAGCAGAAAGCAAATATGTTGAAGTGGCTGCAGCGAGCATTTTAGCCAGAAGCGAAGCTCTTAAGCAGCTGAAGAAATTGTCTAAGGAATTGAAGATGCCTGTACCTAAAGGAAGCACTCATGTAAAAGAAGCGTTGCAAACTCTTAAACAAAATAAAAAACATCTAAAAAAATATGTGAAGCTGCATTTCAAGAACGTACAGAAGTATGCTTAATGCTGTTCTTTGTATTCCTTCTCTTCTTCTGATTTAGGAAGTTCTTTATGCTGTTCGTGATGCTCCTCTTCTTCACCAGTTTCTTTTTTACCTTCTTTTTCAAGTTCTTTTTTTACATGTTCGTGTTCATGTAATGTTGATTTGTCCATTTTATATTATATTTGGATAAATGTTATTTAAAGATATCTAAAAACTATTAATCTAATAATCGGGTTCATCCGGAATAAGGTTCAAATAATATTTTAAATATGAGATTAATCATT
>CAYSVS010000024.1:0-16718 GCA_964434475.1 uncultured Methanosarcinales archaeon | reverse complement strand
AATTTATAAACCAACTTGATCAAATAAATTTTGCAGAATTATCGAATTTCACAGTAATTTTTAAAAGAAAACATTATAAATAATCAGAATATTTTTCCATATTAGAGGTGTCACCAATGAAAAAAATTATGCTTTTGCTTATTGTTCTAATCGTTATTCCTATAGCGTATTCTTATTCTACTATTCCAGAAGGATGCATTATTCTAAAAAATGTTCCTTATTATACTTTTAATGTAGATATAGTAAAATGTCCTGGATGCGATGTTAAGGATAGTAATAATGAAGTTTATTTTGTAAATAAGATAAAGAATGAAAATATACCTCTTAAATACGGCAGATGGAAAGACAGCAAAGGAAGTCAAGAATATTATGACTTAATGCGTGAATATGAACTTGAAGAAAAAGCGAAACTTCAAGCTCAAGTAGGAGATGTTCCGTATAATCCGTATGGAGCAGAAGATCCGTTTGTTGTAACACATATAAATAGTGCAGCACAAGATCTTGCAAAGTACAGGATTAAACAAGAATATTTCATAGAGGATAAAGAATGTCTGCCATGCGAAGAGAGGAATATGACATTATATAGAGGAGAATGTGTGTCTTGTGAAAGAGAAGGCAAAGTATGGAAAGACGGAGAATGTAAGTATTGTGAAGATGATGAAGAAATAGTAGATGGAAAATGCATAAAGAAATCAGATGAAAAAAAAGAGACTAAATCTAAAAAAGAAAAAGACAAAACAGCAGAACCAGAGATAAAAGATGATTCTAATAAAGTTACACAAGAATTGCTTGATTCAGGATATGGACAAGTAATCTATAAAGAAGGCATGGTGCAGGTGGATGATATGGAATGCTTTAAGATAGACGATTCAGGAATAACCAGAAATTATTGCACTGTTGCAAAAATCATCAAAGTCAAAGGAAGAGTCGATGTAAGAAGGCATAGATATAAGGGAGTGTTTGTTTCAGAAGGCAATGAATACCTATTGCCAGAAGATGATTTATTCTTATATCCTGGATCAGAAGCACAAATAATATTCAAATCTGAATGGTACAAAAATATCGTCAAGGATGACAATACCCCTTTAGTTTTGGATGGAGATAAAGATGAATACTATAAGATACCTGAACCAAACAAAGGAATTTTGGGAAGGACAAAACACATATTTACAAGATTATGGGATACATTAAAGAATCTTCCAGGAATAGCAAAAGATGCGTTTGTAGAAAAGAAATCAGATAACTTTTACAATCAAACACCGATGTTAGTAGGTACTCCATACGGTTAAAGGTTCAACAAGATCTTATTTAAATTATCTTCAAGCGGTTTAGTGCCGTCTAAAATAAGATCTGCATATTGTTTGCCTGGCAAGCCATATTTTTTATATTCATTTACAACAACTTTTCTATAATATGATTCTCTATCGGGTTTATTTGACTTGTTTCTTTCTAATCTCCTTTTTATAATTTCTTCATCAGGCAGATCAAGGTAGATTTTAGTATCAAAAATATCTCTTATACTTTTATCATAAAACAAAAGAAAACCTTCAACAATTATCCTAGACTTAGGAGAAGCAATCCTATACATCTTTTGATAATCTGCATCATTACAGATAGGAATCTTTGTTTCATAACCTTGCTTCAACTCAAAAAGATTATCGTACAAATCATCAAGCTTAAGATTTTGCGGCAGTTCCCAATTTTTACAACCAAACAATTTTCCAAAGGGCCACCATACTTTTTTGAAATTATTCGAATCTTTCCAATAACTATCTAGAGAAATGAACTCCATATCTTTAAATGAAGATTCCAGCTGCTCTGTCAAAGAGGATTTGCCGCTGCAGCTTGGTCCTGCTATTCCTATAAGTTTAGGCATTGTCATCATCTATTATTTTTATAGGAGTGCCCATCGCAGACCCCCTATGATAATGCACTACAGCATTGGCTCCTATTAGATATGCTGCAATTCTAAGATCTCTACGATTATTTTCACATAAGAAAGTACTGGGTTTATCTTTTAAAGCTAATTCTGTCTTTACACCGAATTCCTTTTCATATTCATCTTTGCTTAACTGATAAACTTGAATATCCTTTATCGCTTCTTCAATTTTTGCTTCATTGATTTTAGCATATCTATTTATTTTAGATAAATGTTCATCTCTTAACCTAACACATTCTTTATACTTACGTTTGAAGTATGGAATAAGTAATCCAAAGAATGAACTTGAATCGTTCATATTTTTATCTGAAAAATTCGATTCTTCTATATTACCATATTTGTCCTTTTTTAGATGATAAAAGTTATAATTGCCCCATCCGTCAGATTTACTATACAAAACATTGAGTTTTCCATCTTCAACACATACAGCAAAATCTTTATCTGTTTTTTCAATAGACTTAATAAAATCTAAAGAATCCTTATCAATATCAACCGGAATAAAAGGTAATCTTTCAATAATATCGCAGATATGTTTATTATCCATACATAGTCCCTCCTAAAATAAGATAAATGATATAATGTTCTATTTAAATATTTCCTTACTCAAAATACAAGAAAAAATTAGAAAACCTTTCTTTGTCTAAACTGTCCTAGTTCCTTTAACCACATCAACCCTATCTTGATCATCAACTTATTGAATTTCTCGCTAAGCTTATAGCTTCTCTTATACATATCATAATCGATCAAGCCCATTGATTTCATAGGTGTCAAAATTCTATCATAAAATTGTCTTTTATTATAGCTCAGCTTTACTTTTTTGCCGATATATGGTTCTTGGTTTATTGTAGTTTCATAATTGCCGTCATGCAATTTGATCGCAAAAGCTGACATCTCGCTTTTGCTTATATCGCCATCATTCTGTTTAATATAATTTATAAGAAGTTTAGCAACTATCTCTTGTTGTTCAGTTGCGAAGATGATCTTGAAAATATCATCTGGCATATTAAATTGGTCAAATAGTATAACCATAGTAACTTACCCCCAATAACATATAAATAAGTGTTATCAATATATAAATGTTACTGTTTAGTATACTGATTTTAGAAAAATGTTTAAAATACTCCATAAATAAGATAATTTATGGGCTGGTAATATAATCTGGTTAGTATAGTCGGCTGGCAGCCGATTTATTCGGGTTCAAATCCCGATCAGTCCATTAGTTTTATATAATATCAATTAACCAAATAGAATATGAAATACTGGCTTTATAGATTAAAAAAAGAAGAATATGAAAAGATAAAGGATAAAAGAACAATCCAGATAGACTACATTAACGAAGAAGTAGATGAAAAGGATAAATTCATAGTTCATGTATCTGGCTTAGGAATCTTATCAGGTGCCTATAGGTTGAAGGATGATTTTTTAATAGCAGAGAAATTGTCTGAAAAAAAGCCAAGATTATCTGAATTTTATAGTAAACTTTCTTTCATAGATTTTGTCAATGAAAGGACATACAAGTTGTTCGCAAAAAAAATTAAACAGATAATAGAAGAAGATTATAAAATACTGAAGGAGGGGTTATGATGTGCATAGTCAAGAAATATAATCTAGAATTAAAAAGATATCTGATAAGCAATCATTGTGTTGCTGCTATCAAGAATATGGGATTGGTTGATATGTGTCTTTTTTCAGGAGAAGGCAAACCAACATTATTAGGAGGTTATGGCATTTCACCGCAAGAAGCTTTGAGCTTAGGAAAAGCGTTGATAAACACATCAACAATAGTTAAGCCAAATCTTGATAAGAAAGAGAAAATAAAGTTGATAAGAGACAATATATTGTTCATATTTAATCTGCTTCAAGATGTTAATCCCGAAAAAGCAAAAGAATTAGCAAAGATATTTGATATCAAGAAGATCGAGATAAAGAAAAGTAAAGATAATAATATAGGATATATAGGATGATTTATCTGATTGATGGTATGGATGGTTCAGGAAAGACAAGTATAGTTTCTTTTTTGCATGAATTGACAGGTTATAAGTCAATAAACTTAACTACCTATGAAACAGATAATACAACTTCATATGAAAATTTAAGGAAAAAAATAGAAAAAGATATTCCTAAAAAATATATAAAGTTCTTAAACACAAAATGTTTTGTAAAGAACATTGAAGCCATAGTTTCAAACCAGTATGAAAATACTATAATAGACAGAAGCTTTGTAACAACAAAATCATTCACTGAATATCTTTGGGAATCAAGACATAATAAAGAGAGCAGGAAAAGATTCGAGGATTATCTAGCAAAGGTTTTCTTAAGATGCGAAACAGAATTAAGATCCAATACAAATAACAAAGATATCATTATGCTTTATGTTACTACAGAACCAGAAAATGTTATCAGAAATTTAAATAAGAAAAAAGTGAAGACAGAAACAGATATATGGGTTGAAAATAATATCAGAAGAGTGAAATGCGTCTATGATCTTAATTTTAGGAAACTATGCAATTGGACCAGATTCAACATAGCTCCTGTGGTAATAGCCAACAACTCAACATTGGATAATCTGAAGTATAGGATATCTACGATATATTCTATTTTAAAAAAATAAAAAAATAGGATCTTGCTGTTCAAATCCTATCATAATCAATAATCATCATCGTCGTCATAATCTTCATCATCGCCATATTTAGGTTTTGCTTTCTGTTTTTTAGAAGCTTTTTTCTTAGCCATTTTGTATGACCTCCTTCTTATTTAAAAGATCACTAAGCTTTGTCTTTAAGCGTTTAATCTGTTTTATCCTTGTCTCACTTAAATCGTTGTTCTTTATTCTAGGCAGATCCCATTCCAATATCGCAATCCTTTTTTTGATATAATTAATATCTTCCATAGTCCCTACCTTTGCTAAAACTTAGCAATCCTTCTATAACATATAGTAAAAACATCACTCAATCTAGTGTGTAACAGCGACGAGAATATAAGAAAATAAAAGTATTTATATGAAGGTAGTATTTAAAGCTTTCTAAATTGATTATCCTTTTTTTCTATCTAATTGCAGCATTTTACCTAATATTTAAATATTCCCAAATCAAATCTTCTTCTAGAACTTAAAAATGGAAAAAACACTGAAAGAATTGTTTTATGTGATGAAACAGAACAGAGAAAAATGCCCGTGGACAAGAGAAAAAGACATCAAGGATTACATAGGATTTGTCAAGGATGAACTTGATGAGATACTTGAAGCAGTAAACAAAGACGACTTAGAAAATCTTGAGGAAGAGATAGGAGATACTTTTGGTGCTCTGTTTTTATTGTCTATACTTGCTGAAGAGAAAGGATTGGATACTAAACATATCATTGAAAATCATATCAAGAAATTCAAGAACAGAAAGCCATGGGTGTACAGCGATATGGAAGGAATCGATACACCAGAAAAAGCTGTAGAAGAATGGAAAAAAGTTAAACAAAATGAAAAACTACATAAAAAGTAATGTTTGTCAGATTGGCAATCTTACTTGCTTCGGATGCTGCGGAAGGAACTATAAGACAAGAAAAGAAGTTGTAGATAGGATAATAAAAAATACAAAAGAGTATGAAGAGCATATTGAGAAAGGCAAGCAATTATCAGAATTCATCAATAGATATAATGATGTACATCATTCAGGAGTGTGCCATAACGTAATACTAAAGCACAATAAGGTGTTTTGTCCTGCACATCCTGAGCTAAATAAAGGAAATGATATAAGGATAGGATACTGCGATATACATTATCTTTGCAAAGCAGCATTTTGTTACAAGCAATGGTCTGACGATAAAAAGAAAAAGTTTGTAGAATTCATAAAAAATAAGAATTTAGATTGGTTTGAGTTTTCGATAGGAATGGATAATGATAGTCTATTAAAAGAATTTGAAGGTGATTAGAAATGGATTGTATATTTTGCAAAATAATAAAAGGCGAAATACCAAGCTCTAAAGTTTATGAGGATGAGAGTTTTATAGCTATATTAGATATAAGTCCAGCAAACAAAGGACACACTCTAGTCATACCAAAGGAGCATATTGAAACTTTTCTGGATGCAGACACAGATATGGCTGCTGCACTAAACCGGGTTGCACATGATGTTGCTGAAGCGGTCGTAAAGACAACAGGATGTGATGGATATAATCTATTGATAAACAATAAAAAATCTTCTGGTCAGCTTGTTCCTCATCTACATCTGCATATAATACCTAGGTATGAAGATGATGGTATAAAGTTGGAATGGACACATAAGAAATATGAAGAGGAAGAAATGATTAAATATTTAAATGATATAAAGAATAACATATAGAAAGAGGTGATTATTATGGCTAAGAAAAAAAGAACAATGAAAAAGGAAGTTAAGAAACCTATGCAAAAAGGTTTAGGATTTCCATTATTGCTAATATTTTTAGGAATATATTTTATAGGAAAGGATCTAGGCTGGTGGGCTATGAATGGATTATCATTCTGGCCAGTGTTCATATTTGTACTGGGATTGTTCCTTTTGGTAAAGAATCTATTCTTGAAATAGATTTTTTATTTATTATTAAAAATGAACCAAAAACAAGCTATAGCATTGCTGAGAAAATATAAGGATACTGATGAAGGTTTTAGAATAGTGTTAAAGCATAGCAAAGTTGTGCAAAAACATTGCGTTGAATTGGCTAAAAAGCTTCAGAAAAAAGGTTTTGATATAGACATGCAATTGTTGAAGAATGGTGCATTGCTGCATGATATAGGTTATTTCAAAGTCTATGACAATAAAGAAAAAAGAATAAGGCATGGAATAGAAGGCGGAAAGATTTTGCGTAAAGAAGGTTATTCCAAATTGGCAAGAATTGCTGAAAGGCATATAGGCTTAGGAATAAGCAAAGAAGATATAATCAAGCAAAAGCTGCAGTTGCCAAAAAAAGATTTTTTGCCGAAAACAATCGAAGAGAAGATAATAACTTATATTGATAATTTCATTGATATGGACAAGAAAAGATCAGCAAGATGGGTTTATAATAGGTTCAAACGTAAGATAAGCAAAGATTATGCAGATTATTTTATGTATGTACATAAAGAATTAAAGAAAATATTGAATTAAATATACTTCTTAATCACATTGATTAAAGTATCTAAACCCACAGGTTTTTTTAAAAATTTTGCAATGTTTAAAGAAGGATCAAGTCCAGAATAATTTTTATTTCCTGACATAAGAATAATCGTACCATCATAATTATTTTTTCTAAGATATTCTGCTAATTTAATACCATCGCCTTCATTAGTCATATCCACATCACTTACAAGAACATCTATATTATTACCGCTATCATAATATTCTATTGCAGATTCAGCATTATCTAATGTATGCACATTATATCCTTCTATTTCAAGCACATAGTTATATATTTCTCTTATCGCATGCTCATCATCGACCAATAAAACATCATATTTTTTTTTCATTTTGTTTACAGTGTAAAGATATTATTAAATATAACCCATAAGCTTTATATATTGTTAATTACTAACCAGTAACGTAAAAATAGGTGTGATAATGAGATTCAATATACCAGCGATGAAAAAAGAGCAGTTAAGACTAGCAAAAAAACTATCATTAAAGAATGAGATAGATGAAATCAAACTCATAGCTGGTGTTGATCAATCATACACTGAAGATAAAATAATTTCTGCAATTGTTATTCTTGATTATAATACATTAGAGAAAGTAGAATATAAGTATGCTGTATCTAAGCCGAAAATCCCTTATATTCCTGGTTTTTTGAGTTATAGAGAAGCTGAAGTAATAGTTGAAGCTTTCAACAAACTCCAGAATAAGCCTGATCTTATTATGTTGGATGGGAACGGTATACTGCATCCAAGAAAGATAGGATTGGCAAGCCATATAGGACTATTGTTAGATACTCCAACAATAGGTGTAGCAAAAAGATTATTGTTAGGAGATATAAAAAATAACAAAATATATGTAAATAATGAATTAAGAGCACATATGATAAACACAAAAGAAAAAGCTAAACCTATCTTTGTTTCACCTGGACATAAGATAAGTATAAGAAGAACATTAGAAATTATAGAGCATACATGCACAGGAAACAAACTGCCTTTGCCGCTGCATATGGCTCATAAAATAAGTGTAAAAGCAAAAAAAAAATTACCTTAATCTTACTGCTTCAAGATTTCTTGGTGCTGTTGTTTCAACCCGATTCTGCTTGTGTATACTTCTTGCAAGATCAAGGCATCTAGAATTCTCACCGTGTACAATTATGACTTTTTTTGGTCTAGGATTGCATCTGAAAGCATAGTTCATCAGTTCTTTCCTATCAGAATGACCTGAAATTTCTATCTTTTGAACTTCCATCTTTATCTCTGTAATCTCTTGACCTGCACCTTTTTGTATTACCAATTCCCTTAGTCCGTTCTTTATCCTTTTACCTAAGCTTCCTTCACCTTGATAACAGCTGAATATCAAACTATTTTTAGGGTTGTCAGCTAAATGTCTTAGGTATTCGACACTTGGTCCGCCTACCATCATACCTGATGTTGCAAGTATAAGACAAGGACCCTTGAAATCAATAACTTCCATCCTTTCTTTTTTGCTGCCTATACGGTTAAAGAAAGGCGCTAAAAAAGGATTATTATCCTTGTGAAATATCTGAGTCCTTATTGTTCTGTTTAAGAATTCAGGATATGCAGTATGTATGGCTGTAATATCCCATACCATACCATCTATGTAAATAGGTATCTCAGGGATTATACCTTTCCTTATTAAGCTTTCAACCATGACTATGACATCCTGCGCTCTACCTGATCCTAATACAGGCATCAGTATTTTACCTTTACGTTCTATAGTATTTTTGATAATTTCACCCAATATCCTGTCACCTTCTCTAGGACTAGGCAAGATATTATCTTTTCCGCCATAAGTTGACTCAATCATCAAGGTTTCTACCCTAGGAAATTTTAGGTTTGCTCCTTCAAGCAATGGAGTTTTTGCAAACTTTAAATCACCAGTGTATACAAAATTATGCAATCCATTGCCTATATGCAGATGGATTACGCTTGCACCAAGGATATGTCCTGCATTATACAAGGTTAACCTTACATCCGGTGTTATATCTGTAACTTCTTCATAATCTAAAGTAATACAATGTTTTACCATCTCTTTAACTTCTTCAGAACTATATAACGGCTCTTTGCCTTCATTTCTCATTATCTTTACCATATCAAGAGCAAGCAAAGACATTACATCCCTTGTAGGAGAAGTACAATATACAGGACCATTGTAGCCGTATTTAAACAATAAAGGCAATAATCCGCTGTGATCAAGATGGCTATGACTTATTATTACAGCATCAAGCTCATTGATCTTAAATTCAGGAGCCTCAAGAAAAGGATATGCTTCACGTTCATTTGCGACGTCTATGCCGCAGTCAAGCAATACTCTTGATTCTGGAGTTTGCAGCAAAAAACAGCTTCTTCCTACTTGTCTTGCTCCTCCTAAACAGCTCAATCTTACCCATTCATGCTTCTTTTCTCTTATCCATCCGTCATATATCCTATGACCTACCTGATGCAAAAATTTTCTTCTTTCATCTGAATGCTGGTAAAGGACAGCTCTAATGTTCTCGATAAGCTTGCTTCTTATTGCTGGTTTTCTTTTTATTATAGGAATCCATAAAGTGCTTTCTTTTATCTCTTTTAATGTTGATCCTTGTTTACCTATAGCAACACCGGGTTTTTCAGCCTCTATTATAACCTGACTTCTATGAGAATCGAAAATAATCTGATCTACTCCTGCATCCTCGTGTATCAATTTCTTGATCTCTTTTTCAGCCTTAGCTTCATCCATGATTATAGAAGGATCAGGTCTTAACTCTACTCTTTTCTTGAACTCATTCACAATCTCTCTTATGACACCTTTATTATTAAAAAAGAAATCTTTAAATTTTGTATACAAAACTATATTTGCTCCTTCAAATACAGCATCGCTGATTAATCTCTTTGAATTAGGTATCTTATTTAATATTTCCTTTAGTATATCAGCCATATATTTCAACTCCTTAGAATTTTTTAGATCAGTTCAATTCTAAATCCAATGTTTTTGGTTGTAATTTCTTTATTCCCTCACTTGTTATCTGGAAAATGTTAACACCATCACCTGAAGCGCTGTCTCTCTTAAGAGATGTGTTTATCGATTTTAATGCCAATTTCGCAGCTTGTTCAACACTCATTTCTTTCTTGAATTGTGTTTCAAGAACACCGTAAGCAAAGACGCTTCCTGAACCAGAACTTATGAAATCTGTAACCTTCTGTATCGAACCATCAGGAAATATATCATACACATAGAAGCCAGTTTCATCCTTTCCGCCTACAATAAAGTGTGCGATTCCTGGAATCATGGACATCTTCCTAATATTGGAATAGACCATACCTGACAACAGATTAGCTGCTTCTTTTACTGTTGGTTCCCTTTGGTTTCTTATTTTCAATAAAGCAAGTTCTGCCTTGATCAATTTGGTAAGTAATTGAGCATCACTCACTGTTCCTGCCATAGTTATAGCCATATTGTCTGAAATAGAAAATATCTTATCTGTCCTTCTATTGACTATAAGATTGCCTGCTGTAGCTCTCATATCAGCAGCAAGGACAATACCGTCTTTTGCAACTAATCCTATTGTGGTTGTACCAGTTTTTAATTGTTCGTTTGTCATGTTTCATCTAACCTCTCAGAATTCTTATTAAGAATTATAATGTTTCTATTGAGAGTTCATATATAAATCTTTCGGTAGATGTCTTATAACACTAATCATTTTCTTAAAGATTCTATGTCAGATTCCAATATTTCAATGCGTTCTTTTAAAAAATCTTTTGTATCTTCAACACCTTTATTATAAATATTTATTTCAAGTATCTGCAAGAAATAATCCAATAAATTCTCTGCAGCGATTTTTCGAAAAAACCTATTATCTCTTTAATAATCTCTTTTCTTCTGATATTATTTTCCATCTGTTTGTCATGATATATTTACATCTCTTTTCATATATAAGCGTTATATGTCAACAAATAGTATTAAAATTAGAAATACAAATAAAACAAATACATAATAAGGATAAATATCTAGATCAAGCTTTTCATAGTCTTGATAAAATAAGGCGATTTTACCCATACAGCTGAATCATAACTTGGATGTAAGTTCTTCTCATCCTTCATAAGCATAAATACCAATACATTGTCATCCACAAGTACGAACCTTGCGTCATGATCAATCTTCTTGAAATCGCCTTTCCTAAGTTCATCAGGAATATCATTAGTATCTGAAATAACATTTATCTTTACTCCTCTTTTTAATGCTCTTGTGATATTTGTTCTCATGAAATTATGCTTTCTAATCAAGCCTTCTTTGCCAGAAGCCATAATTATAGATTTTTTAGCATTGTCTATAGCTGACTTTATAAAATTATAAACGTTGCTTCTTCCATGTATACTGCCTGTAAGTTCAGCAGCATCTACTTTCTCTATGCCTTGAGAATGCAATGCTTCTAATTCATTGAATACATTAGTATCTTTTAGTTTATCTACCTGATTAATCTTAAAGGATTTATCCTTATGAACCTTTTTCTTCAATCTTTTTACAACTTCTTCAGGAGGAACCGCGATATATTTTACTGGTCTGCCGACCTTCATTATGATGAATCCTTTTCTTTCTAAGCTTTCAAGAACATCATAAGCCCTGCTTCGTGGAACATTACTTATCTCTGACAAATCTCCTGCTGCTGCTACGCCTCTTGACAGCAAAGCTGTCCAGATTTTCACTTCATATATGTTCAAGTCAAAATTGTCTTTTATCGATTCAATGAATTCTTTCTCTATAATCATCATTTAATCCCTCCCAAGATTATCTAAGAACCTCTTTTATAGCAAAATTATTATATGTAAAATGATAAAAATATATAAAGCTTATGTATTTTTAGCACTGATGGGTAACAAAATAAACAACAAGAGTTATTTAAATAAAGAATTAATGTCAAAAGTTCATGACAATCAGTCAATACACGAAAAAATATTAAAATATTTTTTGTATCCTAAAAATCTCTGATTTTTATGAGACTGAGTATTAAAAGTATAAAAAAATAAAGACTTATTTCTTAAGCTTGATTATCACAAATACGACCAATGCAACAAGCAACAACTGTATAATCACGATCATAGCTATAAAACCATAATCATTTCCAATTGAAACAACATCTGATGATGCTGGCTTATTCACAAGCTTTGTTGGAGGTAGATTACTTTGAACTTCCTGAGTTTGTTGATTATTCTGAATATTCTGTTGAGTATTCTGGTCATCCTCCTTAGTCTCTATCTCTTCTGTAGTTTTATCTTCTGATATCTCTTGTTCTTCGCATTTTATGGTCAATATTGTTGAATTTGATAATGAATAGCTTCCATATTTTGCTTCTATTAACACAGGATAATATCCATTTTCAGTATTTTCAGGAATATTGATAGTAAAATATTTTCTAACCCTATTATCTCCGTCAAAAGGGTCATAATCTAGTGTAAATGTTTCTTTCTCGTTAAGATTAAGATTACTGTTTTTTAAGGTAAGCTCAATATCTTCTTCGTCATTTTCACCTATATTCATAATATCAACATCTACTAATATTGAACCCGTACATATTTCAGTATTGCTATAATCTATCTTCCTGAAGATAAGTTCATGCACAAGTTTTTCTATCTCAATATCTATTGTTTCCTCAACAGTATGCTCTTCTGAAGTATTATCATCATCTCCTCTTGCTTCTATAGTAAGTGTAAAAGTGCTTTCTTCTACTTCATAAGGAATCTGGAACTGAAAATCAAAGGTTTTCTTGTCTCTTGGCTTTATCCTAGAAGTTGAATCCTCTTTCTCTATATCGCTTCCGTCATCTATACTTTCTAATATTGCAGTAATCTCAACATCATTTATATCAATATCATCACCGCTGGTATAAGCATTCTTAAGCCTTACTTCAATATCTAAAACATCTCCTGGCCTTAGATTTTCAAGACTTCCACCATTTTTATCAACATCTGATCTATCTTTTCCATTAACCTGAGCATCAATTTTATAAAATTCAAGCATCGAAGCATTGACAGCAGACACTACAAGTAATATCATAATAGCTATGATCAATAATTTTTTTACCATGATTAACCACCCAGCAATGAAAATATTAGAAGTATTATTTAAAAGTTATGGATTCATATTAACTCCAGAAGTATTAAACTTATTTTATGAATGAAAAATAATTCAAAAACACCATTCGCCGTCTTTCTGCACAAGCTTACCGTTAACATACATCTCGCCACCTTCAGGATTTTTCTCTGTTTTTCTCAAATCACAAACAATATCCCAATGTATTTCGGAATTATTCAAACCTCCTCCATCATCAAGATCGCGTTTATATGAATCTCCAATAGCTAGATGTATCGTGCCGCCTATCTTTTCATCAAACAGCAAATTTTTCATGTATCTTTTTATGCCATAATTGCAACCTATACCGAATTCGCCTATCCTTCTGGCTCCTTTAAGCTCAAGCATGGATTTAAGGAATTGTTCATTCTCTTCTGCTTCTGCTTTGACTATTTTTCCATCCTTAAACTCCAGTCTTATGCATTTTACTTCGTTTCCTCCGCGTATAGCAGGATGTATGAATGTAATATAGCCGTTTAAGCTGTCCTCTACAGGACCATAATATACTTCACCGTCAGGCATGTTCATCTTTCCGTCGCATATTTCGCCTCCTCTTCCTTTAAGGGTAAATTTTAGATCTGTTTTTCCTGGAACTTTAATATGCACTTCTTCAGCATTGTCAAATATTCTTTTTACCTCATTCATCTTTGCTCTTGTTTTTGACCAATCTATATTTGTTGCATTGAACACAATATCCTTATATTCTTCAAAGCCCATTCCAGCAGCTCCTGCATCGCCTTCAGTAGGAAAACCAACAACAGTCCATCTTTTGCCTGGAAAATCCTTGCCATCTCCAACAATCCTATCCTTAAATGGCTTATTCGCTTTTTGCCTTAAAGCAAGACTATGAGAATCAACATCTTCAAGATATTTAGGATCAAAATTTGCTGCTATAGATATATTAACATCTACTTCTTCTGCACATTCAAGCAGATAGTTAGGAAGTCTGATCAATTGTTGATCATTACTGTTCTTAAGAAAATATCTGGAAAACTCAGGATTCTTAATATTAACTATAGGATAAGCTCCTTTGTCAACTGCTAACCTTGCTATCTCATATGCAAATTCTTTAGCAATCTCTTCTCCGGTTATCCTTACCATATCTCCTTCTTTGACCAATGTTGAATATTCAATTACTATCTTTGCTAGTTTTTTTGCTCTTTCGTCCATATAATAAAGAATTATGGCTCTGTTTATAATTTTTTTCATTTATAAATAGACAAAAATCAAGAAAAAACATAAAATAACAATTAGATTTATAAATAAACTTTACTTTACAGTGATAACAATCTCAAAGGTGGCTATAAAAATGAAGAAACTTATGAAAACACTGATCACTATCACTATTTTTTTTGCATTGATGAGCTGTGCAGTCGCAGCAGACCTATCAGATTATCCAGAGATGTTTCTTGATGATAATTTTAACGCAAAGGTTGTTGTTGGAGACAATGCTCCAGCAGAGCATGTTATAGCTGCTGTTGATCTTTTGACAGATCTGCAATATTACTTTTCCAATAAAGGAAATTTTAAAGATACTATCCAAGAAGGAGAAATCAAAACATATATATTTTTCGAAAAAGAATATACTGTAGAATGTATCATTGTTTCTGATTCACACGATTCTAAAGAAACAATGCTTATGATTAATGGTTTAACTACAAGCTCCTTAAAAGAGGGAGATATTGAAACATTAGGCAACAATATTCAGATTGAGATAAAAAGCATACCAGATAATGAAGCTAATGTCAATGCAGAAATTGTTGAATTCTCAATGACTAAATTGATTGACCTAAACGTTCCAGCTGCTAAGCTTGAATCAGAGATAGGTTATCCTTACAGCGAGCAGAATCTGATTATAATAGGAACAGCAGAAAGCAACAGTATGTTTAAGCAGTTTCTTAATTCATATCCTAAATTAGAGGAAAATGAAGCATATATAGAATTGATTGAAAACAATGGTTACAAGCAATTATTGATAATTGGAGGAAGTGATGATATATTGAAAATTGCTGTAAATGCATTATCCAATATGTTTGAAAACTATACTAGCAACAAGGCATATATCCAAAAACAGGAAAATGGCCAGATGATAGTCTACCAAAAAGAAGAAAGCGATATAGAAAAGGTATTCAGCCATATGTTGATGATCAACGGAAAGCTAGCAAAAGGAAAAAACATCATATTAAACAAAAATTCTGACAAGAACAAGTATAAATTGTATTTTAATACTAATTATGATATAGACAAAATATCATATAAATTGATGTCAAAAATATATGGAACTGTTTTAGAAGCATGGACAATTAACATTAATGATGAAGGCCCTATACCTATGATAGTAGGTGATATTGAACTGCTTTCTGACGAGGACCAATATATTTTAAAGTTAGAATTTGAAGGGGAAAAGAATCAAGATTTAACCTATAATATAAAGGTAGAGGACAAAGTAGAGCTAATGTTCTTCAAGAGGTCCAAATGTCCTTATAGTATACAACTTGAACCAGAGCTTGGAAAGATATATGAAGATTTTGAGGAATATATAACATATTCTCCTATATTTATGCAGAATCTATCTCAAAGCAGTAATGAAAGCTTTGCAGACTACTACGCAATGCACGGAAAATTAGAAGTTCTGACAAACGCATTACAGGCATTTTTCTATACTGTAGGAGATACAGGGGATTATTTTGAGATTATGGAAGACAAGGATTTTAAATGTTTAATGGATGCAAACACATACAGCGAATTTGACCAATGCCTAGATGAACTAGGAGATGAAAAAGAAGCGCTTATTAAATTCTCTTTAGATTGCGTTGATGATTATAGTACAGATACTGAAATAAAGCAATGCTTTGCAGAAAACATAGAACAAGAGTTTGGAGATTTCATAACAGAAAAAGAGATAGACTTATGGAATAATATGATTATGGACATAAAAAAGATAATCACACATAAGTTCAACTACGACATTGATATGATGGAAATATACGATGTAGCAAAAAGCCCAACCTTATTAATCAACGGAGAAGAATATACTGGAGCTAAGACATATTCAGCGGTGAAAAAAGCAGTATGTGATGCAATCAAAGGAGATAAACCAAGCATATGTGAACATAATGAAGAAGAATCAAAAGTAAATTTTAAAATTCTTATTCCAGAAATATATCCAAGCAATGTAGTTGAACCAGGAAAGATAATATTACAGAAATTTCTTATTGAGCACGACAGCGATAAGACACAAAAAAATATCAAAGTAAAAGTAAGCGTTCCAGAATTAGGCATAAGCGCATCTGAGTATATAGATGAGATAGAAGATAAAGCATGGAGTGAAAATATAGGTCTAAACATTCCAGATACAACAGAGGAAGGAAGATATAGACTTAAAGTTGAAATAATAGGAGATGATGGCTTTACAAAAAACTCGATGCAATTTACTTTATATGTAACAAATGATAAAGATAAATTGTTTAGAGAACTTTGCATAATTGCTGTTTAGCTTAGCTTTTTAGATTAATTGC
>CAYSVS010000023.1:0-16890 GCA_964434475.1 uncultured Methanosarcinales archaeon | reverse complement strand
TGTCGCGCCCGAGAGCTCATATCGACGGCGCGGCTTGCTACATCGATGTCGGCTCATCCTATCCTGGGCGTGCAGAAGCGTCCAAGGGTGGGGGTGTTCACCCATTAAAAGGGTTGTGAGCTGGGTTCAGAACGCTGTGAGGCAGTTTGTTTAATATCTACTAGAGATGTTGGATATCTGAGAGTAAGGATTTTCTAGTACGAGAGGAACGAAAGTTCGATGCCTCTGGTCTACCGGTTATCTGATAAGGTAAGCCGGGCAGCTACGCATTAAGGGATAAATGCTGAATGCATCTAAGCATGAAACCCTACTCAAAACGAGATATCCTAGAACACCTGAAAAACACAGGTTTAATGGGACTGAGGTGTAAGTGCCAAGCTTCGGCGAGGTATTCAGCCTGCAGTTTCCAACAGTTCGTATGTTACTTACTTATGATGGTCATATCATATTTTCTTTTTTTACCACTTCTATCAGAATGAAAAATTTTATATAGATGTATTTAGATTCTGCGAGAAAGAGGTATAAATGAAGTTAGATATGTTAGTTTTGGTATTAAGTATATTTGTTCTATGCATGCCTATGGTTTATTCTCATCCTTTATCTATGTATTATCTTCCTGAGAATGATGATATATTGGTTGTAAAGGAAGATTCTCCTCCTGTTTTTTACAAATCTTATGTTTTAGAAAAAGGGAGTGTTTTTAATAATATAGATAAGTTTGATAGAAAATCTCAAATCAAACCTTGCATTGATGAATATTATTCTAGAAGCAAAAAACCAAATAAAGTAAAAAGAGATAAGAATGATGATTTTTATGACGAGCCTGTTCTAAAGAAAACAAAAAAAGGAGGCACAAAAATACAGAATATTGCATGTGCAGATATTTTAGGTGATAGGTTTTATTTGAACGTATGCGAACATTATTCAAACTCAGGTTGGAATTTCTATGTCGGTGAAGCATTAGTCAGTGCTTTAGGGGGCGATGTTTATGCAGTATATTCTGATAATTATGGTTTGATGAGATCTTATGTAGATAATGGAGGAGACTATACTGAATTGCCAATTACTGTTTCTACAACTGCTGCAACAAGCGTCTCAGGAAATATAGTTGACGATTATGTTTATTCTGTGGTTGAAAATGAATCCGTGCAGGTTAAAAGATATTTTGATACTCCTAGGAATGGAAGCTTTTTCCACATGGGTTATATCGTGAAAAACATAGGCGGCTCGGCTCTGTATAATGTTAAATTATTTAATATGCTAGATATGGACAATGGTTTTCCTGAAAATGAGTATGCATATTATAATCCTGCTGAAGACAGCTTTATATATGCCAACCCTACTTATGTTCCGCAATTTAAGATATTGATATATCCTAATGTACAGTCATCAAGACATGGTTTAGGCAACTCTACTTGGGAGATTTCAGAAGATTTTTTAGATTATGAACTAAATAATCTTAATGAATATAATATAGTAGATCCTTTGGGTAAACAAGAGGATCCTGCGATAGGCTATCAACATAACATAGGTACATTACAGCCAGGTGATGAAAAAGAGATAATCTTTACTATAATGTGGGGTAATGTTACTAATAGGATATTACCTGATTTAACTCCTAAAAATTTGATTTTCAAGAAACAAGAAAGCAATGTGAATATAAGTTTTGATATTTTTAATCTTGGAAATACAAGCGCAAGAAATTTTAAGATAAGTTTTTATGAAGTTAAAGATAATGAGATAATTGATGAAAAGATAATTTTGTATAATGATAGTTTGACAGGGTTGGATAATGTTACATTATCAACTTTGATGCCTTTGCAGAAAGAAAGTGAGGTTTTTGTTTATGTCGATCCTTTATACCTTATTCCTGAATCTGAAGAAGGAAATAATATGATACAAGATAAGTATTATTCCGCTAATGTTTATCTGGATATCAACGTATCACCCGAAATACTTAATGAACTGTTTTATGATTACGTGTCTGATAAATTAACACATTATAATATAGTAGAAGATATTTCTTTTGCAGACTATGTTATACATGCAGGCTATAATGCTTATAATAATTATACTCTGAATGATTTAGATTGGGGTATTGAAGACGGATCAGTAAAATTATATGATAATAAGGATTCTATGCCTTACAATGCTTTGATAAATAATTTTGAAGATTCAAAACTTAATGTTTTTGTCTTAGGCAATGATATAGAGGGAATTGTTGCTGCTCTAAGGAAGTTTGATTACGATGTTCTTGAGAAGAACAAGGATGTGTTTATTTCTCGAACTAATATGGATGCTTTATCAATTTTTGATTATTTTCAGTCTCCAGTAAATAAGCCATACTATATGGTAAACAATGAAACTTTCAGGGACATTGTTCGCTTAGGATTAATGGGAGGATATGATTTTGAAGAGGAATTTGTTAAGACTCATGATTTAGTTACATTAAGATTAAAGCATATCGCGCCAAAACATACATTGACTTTCAACGAATATCTTGATGTTCTTTATGACGGAAAAGTTGACTTTAATTTTACTAAAACTCCAGTTGTTATGTCGGGAGGATTATGGAACAACCTAAGTTATTGGGAGGATTTAGGCGGAGAATTGGCGGCTTCTGGAAGAGATGTTTGGTTGATAGAGATAACTGGAGGGCCAGATATAGAATGTGACGAGTGTTATGATTATACTTTTGATGATCTTACAGATAATTATTGGCCAGCTTTGATTGCTGGTGTTCAAGCTTATACTGGCGAGGATAAGATACAATATGTTGGCTTTAGCAACGGCGCTAGAACTGCTTTAAGCTCTTTAGATAAGTGGAATGATGTTGGAATAGCAAACATAAGCATGTACTGGAACGGAACACACTGGTTGAATACTTCAATGACTGCGAATCCTATTGAGACATTGGTTGCGGTAGGCGCTCCTGGCGCGTTCGAGGGAGGGAGTCCGGCGAAGAGTGCGTTGAATTTGGTTGGTGGACGCGTTATAAGTAATTCAGAGAGTAAAGGAGTTATGCATATTTTATTTGAGGACTTATTAAAAATGGGTTATGGTCATAATTATTTTAGTAATGATGCAATGATTTCTTTAAATCTATTCAAACAATATTATAACTTTTCAAAATATTCGGATGATAATCAACCTGCGGTAAATTTAACATTAAACAAGTTTGCTGCGATAAGGGGGTGGGTAACTGACGACAATTATGGAAGTGATTGGGTTGTTACTAAAGATGATGTGGATAATATTTATTCTAATGTTAACTCAACAAATAAAACTTATTTCAAGGTATTTGGACCACATTCTGATATGGGGTTCAGTAGCTTTGCTCAAAAAGAAGAAACACGAGATATTATTATGAGAAAATTAAACGGGGATGAGTATAATGCGCATCAAAGGTGTTATAACTTAATCGACCCAGAAGATAAACCCTGGTGGTGCACATGGTAAAAAAGATGGTAGATAAAATAAAAAATTTAAGTGAAAAACAAAAATGGGTGCTCTCAGGTATTATTGGAGGAATATTGCTCGTTTTGTTACTATTAATATCCTATCTTTTTGTAATTTTTAATTGCAATTCTCTAGTATGTATTGTTTTTGTTTTTATTCCTTTATTACCTGCTTCATTAATATCAAGTATTTTTTCAATTTCAATAGATGAAATGAATATTTTTTTTATTACTTTTTTTGCTATTCTCTTCTACTTCATCATCGGCTTCATCCTTGGACTAATCATATACAAGATATATTTGATAAAGAAAGATAAAAATGAATAAGAACAAAACAATACGGATAGTGTATGCGATTGCTTTAGTCTTGCTTTGCTTAGGTTTAGTCAACGCAATATCATTAGACCAACTCCTGTCAAGCTATAATATGGATTATGATGCGCAATATGTCTCGATTACAAGTATTGATCACTCCGGCTTAGATGTAGGCGGAAGTGCGAAGTATGATTATCTTGTAGTAAACGTATCTATGGACACACAAGCAGACGATTATAAGCTGATAGGAGAATTATATAATGACCATAATATAGTACAATCCAAAGAATTCCAAAAAACATACGGCGCAGGATTAAACAAAGCTAAATTTAATTTTTCAGCAAAATCATTGGAATATGAAAACTATAATTTTTCTGTAAAGATATATAATGAGTCAGGACTTATACTAAGAAAACACAAAAACTATTCCTTAAACATCAATAGAGAATTGTATGAGAACAAAGAGATGAATCTTAGTTATACTGCTGATACTGCAATAGACAACCAAGGAGATGTAAGGTATGATCTGTTAATGATTAATTTAACATTAAATTCTTCAATTGCAGAAACTGTTAACATATATGCTTATTTATATGACAACGAAAGCAATTTTGTAAACATAAAACAACCAGAAATAATAGGTTCAGGAACACAAACAGTTTCTTTAAACTTTGATTCAAAAGATATAAGAGAAAAGATGCTGAACAGCACATTATATCTAAAAAAAGTAATAATTAAAACATCAGAAACCTATTATAACTACAACATAAACCAAACCTTGAGCCAATACAATTATATTGATTTTGACCCTAAAAAAACAGTTTTTTCAAATTCATTCAGAGAATATAACATATCTTCTACAAAGATTGATCAATTGATAATAAACGTAAGTGTTGATGTCAATGAATCAAAAACATATTCCTTTGAAGCAGCTATACATGATACATATGATAATTTCATATTGGAAATAAAAAAGAATATCTCTTTAACTCAAGGTCAAGATAACATATTGATAATTATGAACTCAACAGATATGTACTTGTCAAAGAAAAACGGACCTTATTATATAGGATATATGAAATTAAGAGATGGTTCATTATTGGATTATTCTGAAAAACCATATTTCACCAAAGAATACACTTACGATGATTTTACAAAGCCGCCTTTGCCAGAGCTTTATGTTGATTCAGAAGATATATATCTAGATACATCTGTAAATTACACTACTGTAAACTTTACTCTTCAGAATTTAGGAACTGCTTCAGCATTTAGCGCAAATATAAGGTTATATAATAATAGATCAGAACGTATAGGGGAAACCACATTAGAAAAGGTAGAAAACCAAACAACAGAAAATATTCTTGTCCATAGGGTAAATATAACCAATACAGATTTGATAAAACTGTTAATAGATATAGATGATGAGATTGAAGAACTAAACGATTCAAATAATTATGTTGAATTCAGTTTATTGCCTGATACAACAGCTCCTGTAATTACAATAAATAACCCTGCAAACAGCTCAAATATTTCATACACTTTAATATCAACAAGCATAAATATAACAACTGACGAAAGTGCAGTCTGTAGATATAATTTGACGGATAAGGATTTTGATTTTTCAGAAGGAACTGATTTCAATATAACAGGAACAAAAAAACATTCTTTCATACTAAACGGATTGACAAGCGGTTCATCCTATGTATTATACTATGTATGTAATGATAGTGATGGAAACATAAACAGTAATTCAGAGATACATTTTTTTGCTGTTGATCCTGACTTAACTCCAACAGCTTCAATAACATCCTCAGAAACATCTGGCTTAGCTCCTTTAACAGTATATTTTAACGCAACAGCGATAAGCGGCAATCTCCCATTAAATTATTCATGGGATTTTGACAATAATGGTGTAGCAGATAATATGACTCAAAACACTAGCTATACTTTTGCAGCACCTGGTTTTTACACAGTAAATCTTACTGTAACTGATGCAGATGGAGACAAAAGCTATGCTTCTGTTGAAATAACTGCAATAGCTGATACTGTCCCTATATGTACAATAGTTTCCTCGCCAACATCAGGCATAGAGCCATTGAATGTTTATCTTAATTCAAGCGTTGCAGGAGGCAATGCTCCTTACAACATTTCTTGGGATTATACTAATGATGGAACAATAGATTCCTATCTTAACAACACCAATAATATCTATTCATCAGGTGTTTACATCGTAAACTTGACTGTTGAAGATAACGATGGTGATATGTGTCATAATACAACAACAATAAATGTTGAAGCAGACCTTATGCCTGGCTCAAGCGCATCAGCAAATGTAACTTCAGGCATCGAGCCATTATGCGTATATCTTAACGGAACAGCGACAAGCGGCAATCTGCCTTTAACATATTCCTGGGATTATACTAACGACGGCTCAACAGATTCAACTACTGAAGATTCAGAATATTGTTATTCTGCCGGCAATTATGTTGCAAATTTCACAGTAACAGATGCAAACGGAGACACAAGCTATTCATCTGTTTCCATAACTGTAGATGCAGATCTTGTTCCTGCTCCTATTATATCTCCTAATACAACATCTGGCTTAGCTCCTTTGTCTGTTGAATTTGATGGCATAGTAAATTCTGGAAATCTTCCATTGATCTATTCTTGGGATTTTACAAACAATGGAATTACAGACAACACAAGCCAGAACACGAGCTATGTTTTTGCAGCGCCTGGTTTCTATGATGTTAATTTTAGTGTAAGTGACGCAAATAATGATGTTAATTCGACAATATTACAGATATCTGTTATCAGCGATACTGTTCCTATATGTTCAATAGTTTCATCTTCAACAAATGGAGTAGAGCTTTTGGATGTATATCTTAACTCAAGTGTAGCTGGTGGCAATGCTCCTTATACTATAGGTTGGGATTATACTAATGATGGTACAATTGATTCTACTCAAAACAATACTGGTCATATTTACTCATCTGGTTCTTATGTAGTAAATCTAACAGTAGAGGATAATGATGGAGATATGTGTTATGATTCAGTTGCTGTAAATGTTGAAGCTGACTTGATGCCAAGTTCAAGCGCATCAGCAAATATAACATCAGGCATAGAGCCATTATGCGTTTATCTTAACGGAACAGCGACAAGCGGCAACCTGCCTTTAACATATTCTTGGGATTATACTAATGATGGCTCAACAGATTCAACTAACGAAGATTCAGAATATTGTTATTCAGCTGGTAATTATGTTGCAAATTTCACAGTAACAGACGCAAACGGAGATAAGAGCTATTCATCTGTTTCCATAACTGTAGATGCAGATACTGTTCCTATCTTAAGTATTTTTGCAGCTCCAACATCAGGTATAGAGCCTTTGACTGTGGAATTAAATGCTTCTGTAACAAATGGCAACCTGCCTTTGACATATTCATGGGACTTTACAAATGACAGGATATCAGACAATAATTCACAAAAAACATCATATACTTTTAATTCACCAGGTGCATATTTAGTGAATTTAACTGTTGTTGATTTTGATGGAGATACTGTTCATTCACTTCAATCAATAACTGTTGATGCTGACACTATACCTGACTGCAATATCATAGTAAATCCTAACACAGGCATTGAGCCATTGAATGTGCTGTTTAATTCAACAATAACAAATGGAAACTTGCCTTATACATATGCTTGGGATTATACTAATGATGGCACTGTAGATTCAACACAAGAAAGCACAAGTAATGTCTTCAACTCTGGCTCATATGTTGTTAATTTTACAGTAACTGATGTAAATGGTGATAAATGCTATGCTTCTGCTGATGTAAATGTAGATGCTAATCTTATGCCTTCTGCAAGCTTATCAACAAACACAACATCTGGCTTAGAAAATTTATGCATATCTTTCAATGCAACTGGTACAGGCGGCAATCTGCCTTTGACATATTCGTGGGATTTTGACAATAATGGTGTAGTTGATAGCACAACAGAGAATATTGTCTATTGCTATCCTGCTGGAAATTATATTGCTAACCTGACGATAACTGATGCAAATGGAGACAAATCTTATGACTCTGTTGCGATAACATCTATTGCAGATACTCAGCCTTCTGCTTCAATCACAGCAAATTCAACTTCAGGTTTAGAACCTTTGTCAGTAAATTTTGATGTTACTGTAAACAATGGTAATGCTCCCTACACTTATTTATGGGATTTTGGTGATGGCTCTTCTTCGACAACAAAAGTATCGGACCATACTTTCAGTTCAGAAGGGGTTTATAATGTTCAAGTAACTGTTACTGATGCTGATGGAGACATAGATACAGATAATATTCAGATAGAGGTGCAAAGTGACCCTATAGTAGATGCGTTGGCTGATACAATTTCAGGCATAGAGCCATTGACGGTTAATTTTGATGCAGATATAACTAACAAACTTCCTATAATGAACTATGCTTGGGATATTGACAACGATGGTGTTGTTGATTATACAACAAAATCTCCTCAACACACTTATAGTGAAACAGGATTATATGTCGCTGAAGTTACGGTATGCAATATAAACAGATGCATCACAGATAACATAACCATAAATGTAGGAGATAATAATCTTGTATTGTTTGATATTGATTCTGATGTTACTTCAGGCTTAGAGCCTTTATCTGTATCATTTACTTCAAACATAATAGCTGCAGATCTACCTGTGACATATAATTGGGATTTTGACGGCGATGGCAATATAGACAGTATTCAAGAGAATCCTTCTTATACCTATAATGACTGTGGAACCTATATTGCTAGATTAACTGTAGAGGATGTTGATGGAGACACAAATAGTTCTATAATAACTATAGATGTTTTAGAGGATTTGATTCCTGATCCAACAATTAATGCAGATACAACAACTGGAGTTATGCCTTTAACTGTCAACTTTGGAGCTAGCGTAGATTCAGGCAACCTACCTTTAACCCATTCATGGGACTTTAACAACAATGGAACTATTGAAAGCACAGAACAGCAAGCTTCCTATACTTATGATGTTCCTGGGCTGTATTATGTAAATTTAACAGTAACAGACAATGACGGAGATAAAGTTTCTGTCATAAAAGAGATTGCTGTTACTCCAACAGAAACCGAAACATTCCTGCTTAAGGCTGCTGCTTTTGACTTTGATGATAGCAGTAAGATATTGAATCCTAGTGTTGTTGTCATAAATGATGAACACAAGTTTGCTTTGCCTGTTGCATATTTCAATGTTACAGGAGATGATATTATATTGGTAACAAACGCCGCTGTAGGCTATCAGGATGATTCAGATACTTATTATTTTGATTCTGGAATAAAGTATTGTTCTGGTGTTACTTGCAATATGCAAAGTACTTCACAAGGCGAAACATTTACGACAACCTGTACATATAGCCAACAATATGAAGATTGGGAGTGTATAGTGACAAATGACGGAGTTTCAATAGCATATTTTTATAAACCACTGGACAACAGACTAACAATTGCAAACTATTTGCAAAAAGAATAGGGGGATTTTTTATGTATTATGATAATAAATTTAAAGAAAAATTGTACGATTCTGTTAAACAAGGTGTATTTTATTCTGTTTTAATGGGTGCTTCTTTGCTTCCTTTTGGCTGTGGTGGCGGCGGAGGCGGAAGCAGTGGAGCTGCTTACACTACAGAAGTTCAATTGAATGAGAAAGTAATCGGTGCTAAAAACAAATGGAAACAAGATCAAGGCGATTTAACAGGTAAATTAGAAGAATCTGAAGATCCTGCAGACAAACCTGATCAAAAGCCTGATGATTCGATAAGATCCGTAATAAGGGATTTTTAGACCTCAAATCATCCAAAACATTTATAAACGAAATATAAATTCTAGAGTATTACGAGCCCATAGCTCAGTCTGGTTAGAGCGCTGGTCTTATATGACGCTGTGTTCTTAGGGATACAGTAGCTAAGCTAGCCAGAGGTCGGGGGTTCAAATCTCCTTGGGCTCATAAATACCCTTGGGGGCGTGTTTTGATCAAACTTTTTTTAAAAGTTTGGTTCCCACATCTCCTTGGGCTTTATTTACCTAGAGCTTAGCTCTGGAATTTTATTATTTAGAAACCTTTTTAAATATACAGCAGATTCGGACTTTAAAGACGCTCCGGTGGTGTAGTCCGGCCAATCATATCGCCCTTTCGAGGCGATGACCCGGGTTCGAATCCCGGCCGGAGCATTTTGCTCCTTGGATTATAACCAGGGTAAGAAATGAGGTTATATTTATGAAAAGATCTTCAAGAAGATGGAAAAAGAAAGGCCAGATGAGATGGAAATGGCAAAGAAAAAGAATGAAGAAAGAAAAGCGTAAAAGAATGAAAAAATAGAATTATTATTTTTTATATTCCTAATCTTTCTCTTACTTTATCATTATCACAACTTAGTGTTTCTTCAATACTATTTCCTAGTTCTTGTTTGCTGTAAGGTTCTAGTGTTCCTGATACTCCATATATAGGTATTTTTATTATATTAAGATTATTTAGAACATCTCCTATGTTTGCAATGTATTCTTTTAACCTGTTCATTACCTTTCCAGGATAGTCATCAGACCTTCTTTTTAGCTCAATATCTGGATGATCATGGCAATAGCCCCATCCCAATCCTTCTTTTTCAAAATATCTATTTGGGAAATGTTCGCTGTCTTCTTTAGCCGTTGTATTGTACTCTCTTTTACAATCTGGACATGATAATCTTCCTACTGTTCTTGTCTCAAGTAAATATATTGGTGTATGTACTAACAAAGCACCAACTAATTCAATATCATTTTTCTTGAGTATTTTGGTTATGCCTTCAACCTGGTTGCCTGTTCTTATATGGCCGTCTAAAACAATACCTTTTCCTTTATATTTAGATATCTGTTTGTCTGCATATTTTAATAAAATATCATCATCAACAAACAATCCGTTCAGTGCCTGAAATATTGCGACCGCTTTATCTTCATCATCAAAATAATCTATTTTTTCTGTTTTGAAAAAATCAGTTATTGCACTATAGTTTTTTGCAAATGCTTTTAATCTGTTTTCATTCTCTTGTCCGAAAGTCTGTATCTTTTTCATGTCTTCTTTTGTGAAGCCTTTGAATATTTTGTTTCTAAAAATGTCTCCGCTGCTAATCTTAGCTTCTAGATTATTTCTTTTTACAAGATACTTTCCTCTGCTCTCTTTTCCACTTCCGCTTGCACCAAGCATAAGGAATGCAATGTTTTGTTTATCTGTCTTGAATGCTGTTGTATTGAAATCAATATCATGGTATAAAGAATCTATGATTCCTCCAGGAATCTTATTAGTTTCGGTTTGTGTTTTCATTTTATAGATTGGATTTATATCTATTATAAAAAGATTGTTGTATTACACAATTAAATACAAATATTTATATAAATTGTCATATACTTTTCAAACATGCTTACAGAAAAACAGTATGGACAGATAAGGAAAGAACTCGCTGAATGTACAAGGCCTTTGTTCTTTTTTCATGATGACGCTGACGGATTATGCAGTTTCTTGTTGTTGTATAGGTATATTAAAGAAGGTAAAGGAATATGTGTGAAAAGCACACCAAAGGTTGATATGAAATTTTATAGAAAAGTTGAAGAATATAGCCCTGATAAGATTTTTGTTGTTGATCTGGCTATGGTTGACCAGGATTTTATAGATGCATGCAAAGTACCCATTATATGGATAGATCACCATGAGCCTTTGAAAAGGAGTAAGGTTAAATATTTTAATCCCAGGGTTAATGATGCTGATGATAATCAGCCTGCTTCTTATCTTTGTTACAGGGCAGTAAAACAGGATATGTGGATAGCTATGCTTGGTTGTGTAGGAGATTGGTATCTTCCTGATTTTACAAAAGAATTTTCACAACAATATCCTGATCTTTTGGACAAGAGGATCAATAAGCCAGAAGCAGCATTGTTTGATTCTAAATTAGGTGAATTAGTCAAGATGATCTCGTTCTTATTGAAAGGCAAGATATCTGACGTAAACAAATGTGTTAAGATAATGACTAGGATAGATAATCCTTATGATTATTTCAATACAGATTTACCTCCTATAAAATTCCTGCTTAAAAGATATGAAAGATTCAAGAAAACATATGATGTCTTGTTAGAATCAGCACTGAAAAAAAAGACAAAAGATAAGCTGTATGTTTTTACTTACTATGATGATAAGGTAAGCTTGACAAAAGAGCTTTCTAATGAGCTTCTCTATATGATGCCTAATAAGTTAATTATACTCTGCAGGGAAAAATCTGGTGAGATGAAATGCAGCTTAAGGTGTGGCAAGCTTTTGCTTCCTCCTATATTGCAGAAGTCATTGTTTGGTTTGGAAGGGCATGGTGGAGGGCATGAACATGCTTGCGGAGCTGTAGTTAATAAAGAAGATTTTAAGCACTTTATTGATAATATAAGAGATGAAATCAAATAATTTAAATAATAATATTATTTAGGTATGTTAAAGAGGTGCGTATAATGTCATTTATGAATCTTAAAAAAATATTAAAGCCAGCTAACAAGCATAATTTTTCTGTAGGCGCATTTAATTTCGTAAACCTGGAATCTTTGCAGGCAATAGTAAGAGCAGCTGACGGATTGAAAAGTCCAGTGATTATATCTACATCTGAAGGAGCGATAAAATATGCAGGATTAAAATATCTGTACAATATGACAAAAGCAGCATCTGAAGAAACTAAAGTTCCTATCTGCTTACATCTTGATCATGGCAAGGATATGGATGTTATCAAGAGATGCATAAAAATAGGATATTCAGGTATAATGTTTGATGGCAGTCATCTTGATTATAAAGAGAATGTTAAACAAACTAAAAAAGTTGTTTCTATGGCTCACAAAAAAAACATAGGTGTTGAAGGAGAGATTGGAACTATAGGCGGAGCAGAAGATAAAGTAAGATCAAGAGTAATACATTACGCTGATCCTGACCAAGCAATTGATTTTGTTCAAAAGACAAATGTAGATGCACTTGCTCTTGGCATAGGCACTAGTCATGGTGCGTTCAAGTTCAAGGGAAAGGCAAAATTAAGGTTGGATATTCTTAGAAAAGTGAAAAAAACTACTGGAATTCCTGTTGTTTTGCATGGTGCTTCTGGCACTCCTGATTTGGTTTTGAATAAGGCTAAGAAATACGGTATGGATATTAAAGGCATCCATGGATTAGATGAGCCAGAATTAGTAAGAGCAGTGAAGAATGGAGTCAATAAAGTAAATAATGATACTGACTTAAGGATAGCGTTTACTGGTGCTGTAAGAGAAGTTCTTAAGAAAGATAAAAAAGAGTTTGATATAAGGAAGATAATAGGTCCAGGAAGAGATTTTATACAAAGAACTGTAGAGCATAGAATAAAAGTGATGGGAAGTAAAGGCAAGGCTAAGTATTATTAGGGATTACATATTTTTTATAAAATAACTATTGGAGACTACATTTTAAGAATTAATATTTTGCAAACGTTCAAGCTTATCCATCTTTTCAGAGTCCATGGAATTATAACATTTCTTGCATATTCTTATCTTGTCATTCCAAGCTATCATTAGTTCGTATTTATGGTATTTGTTGCACAATGGACATCTGTCGCCTTGAGGTATGTTTTTTGGCAAAACTTTGTCTACTGTTGTTGTATTTGATGCAAAATCAGAAAGCGTGATGTTTGGAGTTTCTTTTTTTACTATTATCTCTTTATCTTCTTTTCCTTGTATGTCATATTTAAGGTATTCACTTGCTGTATCCTCAGAAACATCAAAGTACTCAGCTAATTTTTTGATGGAGAAGCCTTTTGAATGCAGCTCTTTTGCTATTTTTACTCTTTTGATCTTATCTTTTGCCTGGAAGTTCATTTCCTCATCCACTTCAATTCTTCTTTATCTATTTCAAAGTATTCTGCAAGGTCATTGCAAAGATTTGTCTGCATAAACATCGCTCTATATGTGCCAAAATCATTCATTACTTCCTTTGCGCTTGTATGGGTTTTAGCAGCTATTTTTTGAGAAATAGATTTCTTTTTTGCATTAGACATCTTAGCCTGCCATATCCTTAATAAACGCATTGTTGGTTTGTACTGTACAAATTCTTTGTATTTTTCATCTTTTGCTGTA
Source organism: uncultured Methanosarcinales archaeon (assembly GCA_964434475.1). Classification (GTDB taxonomy): domain Archaea; phylum Nanobdellota; class Nanobdellia; order Woesearchaeales; family CAYSVS01; genus CAYSVS01. Next base: position 2,944 of record CAYSVS010000023.1, on the reverse strand, counting down.
GCGATTCCAGCTGTAAGGAGAGTGTTTACATACACAAGAAATCTCCAATGCTGCCATCTTCTTATCCTTCCTCGATAAACGTCTGCTTTTGATAAAGCTAGATATGCTTTAGCCAAATCTTTTGGTTTCTTGTATTCTTTAGGTAAGTTTTCATCTATCCATAAAAAACTTTGATCTAGATTTTCATCAACATTATCTAATGCTTTTATAGCGATGCTTGGATCTGTTGTCTTGAATATCTTAACTAACGCTTGAAGCATTGATTCTGTCTGCTTTCTTCCAGACAATTCGTCTAGCATATCCTTGCTTATGTTATTTGTACCAGCAGACAATATCTGCAGATCAACTATAGCGCCTCTTAAATCTCCTCCAGATCTTAATGCAAGTCCTTTTAGTGCATTTTCGTCTGTGTTTATATTTTCATTTTTGCATATATTTTCAAGAACAAGATGTATGTTTTTGTAATCTAATGAATTAAATTGCACCAAATCTGATTTTTTTCTTAAGCCTTTGAATTTTTTATCATAAGGATTCTGCGCAGTAAGTATCATAGGAAATTTTGTTTGTTCTATCAATCTAGTTATCTCAGCAACTCCTCCTCTGTCTTTTTGCCCGCTTAAGCCGTCAATCTCATCAACTAGAATCACTTTTTGTTTCATAAACAAGGACATCTGTTGTGATGCATTGCCTATTGTTGCGTTAATCATATTTTTGTTCCTGAAGTCTGAAGCATTGACTTCAATCAGTTCAAGATCCAGATCGCGAGCAACAGCATACACTGATGATGTTTTGCCGCAGCCTGGCGGACCGTACAAGACAATAGCTTTTGTTTTTCCGCTTTTGAAATTAGCTATATATTCTTTGATAGCCTTAACAGCACTATCTTGGCCTATTATTTCACTAGAATTTTTTGGTTCATATTTCTTGGTCCAGGGAGTGGATGGGGATTTATTATTCATACTAAATCAGAAAAAAAGGATGTTTATTAATGTTTTTGTTTAATTTTGTGTTGTGTTTTATCTAATTCATTGATTCTTCAAGTTGTTCTTTATGTGTCATTAATTCATAGATACTTCCTTCAAACTCTTTTTTTTTAGTTCAGTAAAATCTCCTTGATAATATAGATATGCTGTGTCAAAACTAGGCATCTTAAAATTATTTTCTGGCAGATATGTAAAGCCAGATCTTAATCCTATCGCCAGTAAATTAAGCTTTGCAGATTCTTTAAGGCAGTTTTCAGTGTAGGTTTCTAAACTTGAAATATCCAATTGCGATGTTTCAATCTCTGTTTGAATCTTTTTTTCTTGGCTTGTTATTCTAACAGTAAAGAACAAAGCTAAAGACAAAACCAAAATAATCCCTATTATGATAAATATGCTTATTTGATTTTTTTTCATAATGATTTATAAACTTATAGTCTTTAATATATATTATGACATTATGCACAGCAATATTATTCACAATCTTGGCGCTTTCAGCAAGTGATGCAAAAGCAGAAGATCTTTTCAAGATATTCAAATCTTCATTTGATAAGGGATTTGTACAGCCTGTTTCAATGTTAGGCAGCAATAACATAGAAACAAACCATTCTAGTGATTTGGAGTTGAGAATAGATAAAGAATTTCCTGAAATAGAAAAATATGATAAGAATAATCTTATGAAATTGGTTGAGTTTTCTTTTGTCAACACCACAACTTTGGATAAACTGGATAAAATAAAAATAACATATTTAGGTTCTAAATACTTTAATTCTAGAATAGAATCTTCAAACATTTTTGATGATAAGAAGAATAATATTAGACTTGAAGCTATCTGCAACACTAAAGTATATCGCGACAATATGTTTGTTTTTGAGATAAACATAAAAGATACAGGAAATTTGTTTTCAGACAAGAATCATTTTTTCAATACCTATCTGATAATAATGAACGAGCTAGGCCATATGATCAGCACACAATACGATTTAATATTGAATTCAGCAAGCTCATATATATACCGCGATATGATGGCAGACATAATATCTTCAAAGTACAATATCCAAAAAAAGGACATTACATCCTGGGGATATGTTGATAAGTTCAAGAAAGCATATGATGTTATGCTGGCTCTTTATACAAAATATTCCGATAATGGTATAATTACACTAGAATCTAAAGAAAAAGCGTTTGAATTCCTTAATCATAATAATCCTGAAACAATATTAACAAAGGTTGATGAAATATTGTCATATTTGCCTGAAAATAGGAAAGAACTGGTTGCTGATATAATGTCTAATTCTTGCTTTAAATATACTACTAAAAAGTGACTAAACAACCATAAGCTTTATAAACTAGGTTATATTATATATTATTCTGATGAACTTAAATTTAGCAGAATTAGGTTTTAATCCGCAAAAAGGCCAAATATTGCTAGATATAAATGGCACTAAATTCAGCAAAAATCCTGGTGATTTTATCTATAAGATTGAATCTATTAATGAACAAAAAATCACACTAAAATCAGAATCAGGCAAAGAATCAACACATGAAATTGATTTTGACTTCATGAAAAACTTCAGCTTCAGTGATCTTGAAGATGAAAGGCAAAGATTGGATTATGTTGAAAGCACATTGAGCAGTTTATGCTTGGATAATCCTGAAGAACCCGATATAATAGCATTAAAAGAAGCAGAAGCGCAGAAATTAGAATTTCTTAAGCAGCACAACCCTTCAAAAGTTAAAAAATACTCTTATGGTAATAGACTTAATCACATAGACATAGAGATTGCTGGCATAAAAAAACACATGCGAAAAAACTATCTTTCCAACGGACATAATCTTGAAGCAATAGTAAGTTTAGAATCTGAAAAAAAGGCACTGCTTGCAAAACTTAATCCTAAACCTTCAAAACTAAAGAGAACTTTGCATAATTGCTGTTTAGCTTAGCTTTTTAGATTAATTGCACA
>CAYSVS010000022.1:0-17725 GCA_964434475.1 uncultured Methanosarcinales archaeon | reverse complement strand
TTCAACTACCTAATTTTTTCGGTTTTTAGAAAAATCTGCACAACTCCAGTTAAATTAAAAGAATATATCAATATTAATTCCTTTAAAAAATAAGATTGATTGCTTATTTCAGGATTCGTGTAATTAATTGAATTTATATTGTGAATAACATACTTATTTTTGCAAAATTACTTATTTTTTACTATTTTCAAGCTATTTTTTGCCATTTTGATATATATAGTATATAATTAACCGTTACATTTATAAATACAAAAAAATTCCAAGCAAAAATGGGCATGAAACTTTTCTATAGTCAATGTAAGATTAAGACTGTGTTATTTTAGATGATAGTATGATTCATGCGCATTAGGCTTTAAATAAGCTTAAATTAAGCCTTGGTAGTGTAGTGGCCTATCATGGAGCCCTGTCGGGATTCGCAAAACGTTTCGCAGCAAGGCTCCGACCCGGGTTCGACTCCCGGCCAGGGCGTTCATAGGCCGTTAGCTCAGTCTGGAATCTTACCAGATGGACACTAGAGCACTCGACTTTTAACAAAAACCTGGAGTTTTCTGAACTTCCGGTTAATCTGAAAGTGATCGAGTGGCCGCGGGTTCGAATCCCGTACGGCCTATTTTTTTATAATCAAGGGGGAATGCATATGCCAAAGTCACCAAAGTTATCAAAACCGACAAAAACGCCAGATCACATACTTATTCCTAAACATGCTAAGATAAGTGAAAGAGAAAAAAAGGAATTGTTCAAAAAATACAATATTTCTTTCAAGGAACTGCCAAAGATAATGGTTGACGATCCTGCTATTTCAAACCTTAAGCTGAATACAGGAGATATTATCAAGATAAAAAGAAACAGCAGGACTGCAGGCACAGTAGTATTTTATAGAGGGGTTACAAATGTTTAAGAAAGGCAAAACTATTATCAAAAAATACTTTGAGGACAAGACTTTCGTACAATCAACTATTGAATCATTCAATAATTTTATCGAAGAGGAGCTTCAAAAGATAATTGAAGAGAATAAAGAAATAGAGCCGACTATCATCCCTCATGATATCGACGAGTTCAAGATTAGATTGGATAAGATATGGGTTACAAAGCCAGAAATAACAGAAGCAGATGGGAGCAAAAGAGCTATTTATCCTGTTGAAGCAAGATTAAGGCAGATAACTTATGCAGCTCCTTGTTTCATAGAGATGTCTGCACATATAAATGGCGTTCAGAGAGAATCTTTTACAACCCAGATAGGAAATATACCAATAATGCTGAATAGTAAATATTGCCATCTTAACAAATTAGGTAGAGACGAACTTATAGAACAAGGCGAAGATCCTGATGATTCAGGAGGATATTTTATAATCAACGGAACAGAGAAAGTATTGATAAACATCGAGGATTTGGCATCTAACAAGGTGATGGTCGAAGCAGCTACCACTGGCGTAAGCAAGTTTGTCGGCAAACTGTTTTCAGAGAGAGGTTCTTTCAAGATTCCTCATACTCTTGAGAAACTTAAGGATGGTATATTCTATGTTACTTTTACAAGGGTAAAAAGGATTCCTGCGATAGTTTTGATAAAGGCTCTGGGTTTGCTCAAAGATGAGGAGATAATGCAGTCAGTATCAAAAGAGAAACAATATGATGATATCTTCGTTAATCTTCTGGAATTTGTCGAAATAAAGAACGAGGAAGATGCGTTGGATTATATAGCTAAGAAGATAGGTATAACTCAGTCAAAAGAGATAAGGATCGAACGTATGAAAGAGATACTTGACAAGTATTTTATGCCTCATCTTGGTGTTGATTCTGAGACAAGGATGTTTAAGGCTTATAATCTTTGTAAGTTTATCAAAAAGTTCATCCAAGTGTCCACAAATGAAGTGAGTCAGGATGACAAGGATCATTATGTAAACAAAAGGCTGAAACTTAGCGGTGATTTGCTTTCTGACTTGGTCAGGGTTAATCTGAAGGTGCTTATAGGAGATTTGCTTTATAATTTTCAGAGAATCGTGAAAAGAGGTAAATTTCCTTCTATAAAGGTAATAATAAGGGACAAGCTGCTGACATCAAGGATATATTCCAGTATGGCTACAGGTAATTGGGTCGGCGGAAGAAAGGGTATAAGTCAAAGAATACAAAGACTGAACTTTTTAGAGACTATGAGTCATCTGCAAAGGGTAGTGAGTCCATTGTCAGCCACACAAGAGAATTTTGAGGCAAGGGAACTTCATGCCACACATTTTGGAAGATTGTGCCCAGTTGAAACCCCTGAAGGTACAAATATAGGGTTGAGAAAGAATCTTTCATTATTGTGTCTAATTACTCAGGAAAGCGACGAAGAAGAAGTGGTCAGAACTTTGAAGAATATAGGATTAAATTCGATAAGGTGAATCAAATTGACAGAAGTATATCTAAATAATAAATTCGTAGGAGATGTAGAAAACCCATTGGAGTTTGTCGATCAGATCAGGCATGAGAGAAGAAGGAATATGTTGACGTCAAACCTTAATGTTTTTTATAATGATGAATCTAAAGAAGTGTGGATAGAGACATCCAAAGGCAGAGCAAGAAGACCTGTAATAATAGTAAAGGAAGGTGAACCTTTGCTTTCTGAAGAGCATATCAAGCAGCTCGATAACAACGAGCTTTCTTGGGATGATGTGGTAAGACAGGGTTTAGTAGAATATTTGGATGCTATGGAAGAAGAAAACGCATATATAGCTTTGTTTCCCGAAGATCTTACTTCTGAGCATACGCATTTGGAGATAACTCCTGTAGCTATGCTTGGTTTGTGTTCATCTTTAGTTCCTTTTGGAAATTATAATCATGGAGTAAGGCTTACCCAGGGTTCAAAGAATCAGAAGCAGGCAATAGGATTCTATGCTGCTAATTTTGCAGTAAGGATGGATACTGATGTTAATCTGCTCCATAATCCTCAGATGCCTATTGTCCAGACCTTGATGCATGATATTTCAAATTATGATAAGCATCCTTTTGGTCAGAACATAATTGTTGCTGTTATGAGCTATGAAGGATATAATATGGAAGATGCTATAGTTATCAATAAGGGTTCCATAGAAAGAGGTATGGCAAGAAGTACATATTTCAGGCCTTCTAAAGCAGAAGAATTACGTTATGCAGGAGGACTTGTAGATGAGGTTTGTGTTCCTGATAAGGATGTAAAAGGTTATAAATCAGAGCATGATTACAGATATCTTGATGATGATGGAATAATATATCCTGAAGCTAATGTAAAAGAAGATGATGTTATAATAGGAAAAACTTCTCCTCCTAGATTCTTGAGCAGTATGGATGAGTACAATCTTGCTTCAGCCACAAGAAGAGAGTCAAGTGTAGCTATGAAGCATGGAGAGAAAGGTATAGTTGATTTTGTTATGCTTAGCGAGAACGAAGAAGGCAACAAACTTATACAGGTAAGAGTAAGGGATCAAAGGATACCTGAAATAGGTGATAAGTTTACTTCAAGACATGGTCAAAAAGGAGTCATAAGTCTTATCGTTCCTTTTGACGACATGCCTTTTTCAGCATCAGGCATTACTCCCGATATAATATTCTCACCTCATGGTGTTCCTTCAAGGATGACTGTCAGCCATCTTATAGAGTTAATAGGCGGCAAAGTAGGTTCTTTGAGAGGAAGTTTTATCGACGGCAGCACATTTTCGTCAGAGAAGGAATCTGATCTAAGGAGCCAGCTGCATGAGATGGGATTCAGAGAAAATGGTGTAGAAACACTATATAATGGTGTTACGGGCGTCCAGTTCAAGGCAAGAATATATGTTGGAAATATGTATTATCTCAAACTTAAACATATGGTTGCCAACAAGATACATTCAAGAGCTAGAGGTCCTATACAATTATTGACTAGGCAGCCAACAGAAGGAAGAGCTAAAGAAGGCGGATTAAGATTAGGAGAGATGGAAAAGGATACTTTTGTAGCCCACGGCGCTTCTTTGTTGCTAAAGGAAAGATTTGATTCAGACAAGACCAAAGTCCCTATATGTGAAAGCTGTGGATTGATGGCTATACATGACGAGTTCAAGAACAGGTCATATTGTCCTATGTGCGGTGAAAATGTTGAGATAAATAATGTTGAGCTAAGTTATGCCTTCAAGTTAATACTCGACGAGTTTAAGTGTTTAGGACTTTATCCAAAATTAGAATTAAAAAACAGGTTTTAAGGTGAATATGATGGAGCCAGCGAATTATACTTATAAAAAAGTTTCAAGCGTAATATTCGGTGTATTATCGCCGAAGATGATCAAGAAGATGGCTACTGCCAAGGTAGTAACGCCTGAACTCTATGACAGAGAGGGTTATCCTGTTGATGGTGGATTGATGGACATCAGATTAGGTGTAATTGATCCAGGTTTAAAATGTAAGACATGCGGAAGCAAGCTAAAAGAATGTATAGGTCATTTCGGATATATCGAGCTTGCAAGGCCTGTACTGCATATAAAATTTGTAGGTCTTGTGCTTAACTTGCTTAGGTCAACCTGTAGAGAATGCGGAAGGGTGCTTATACCTAAAAATAAGATAAATAAATATATTGAACAGTTAAACAAATATGAGAAAGATGTAGGTATGGAAGCCAGAAGAAAACAGGTAAAAGAGATAATATCAGGATTGAAGACCATAAATAAATGTCCTCATTGTAATGCAAAACAGCAGAAGGTTACATTGGAAAAGCCTACAACCTATCTTGAAAATGACAAAAGGATAAGCCCTATAGAAGTTAGATCAAGACTTGAAAAGATACCTGATGATGATTTGGAGGTATTCGGCATAAATCCTAAGTTTGCTCGTCCGGAATGGTTTATTTTGACTGTAATGCCTATTCCTCCTGTTACCATGAGACCAAGTATAACTTTAGAATCCGGTGAAAGAAGTGAAGATGATCTTACCCATAAATTAGGCGACATTGTTAGGATAAATCAAAGATTGTTCGAGAACATAAATGCAGGCGCTCCTGAGATAATCATCGAGGACCTTTGGGATCTGCTTCAGTATCACGTTACAACATTTTTTGATAATTCGGTTCCTCAACTACCTCCTGCAAGACATAGAAGTGGACAACCTCTTAAGACTGTAACTGAGAGGATAAAGAGCAAGGAAGGAAGGATAAGACATAATCTTGCAGGAAAAAGGACAAACTTCTCAGCTAGGACTGTGATTTCGCCTGATCCTAAACTTGACCTTAATGAAGTAGGTGTGCCTAGTGTGATGGCATTAAAGCTTACTGTTCCTGAAAGGGTTACAGAATGGAATACTGAATATATTAAAAAGTTCATAGAAAGAGGATCAGAATATCCTGGTGCTAATTATATAGTTAGGCCTGATGGCAAGAAGAAAAAGATAACTGACGAGACAAAAGAGCAGCTTTTAGAGGAGATACAGCCAGGTTATATAGTGGAAAGACATCTTATGGATGGTGATATAGCAATATTTAACAGACAGCCGTCATTGCACAGGATGAGTATGATGTGTCACAAAGTAAGAGTATTGCCTTATAAGACATTAAGGTTAAATCCTGCTGTATGTGCTCCTTATAATGCAGACTTTGACGGAGATGAGATGAACTTGCATATCCCTCAAACAGAAGAGGCAAGAGCAGAGGCGGAAATATTGATGCTTGTACAGACTCAGTTGATTTCGCCAAGGTATGGATTAAGCATAATCGGCTGTGTACAAGATGCTATAACTGGTAATTATTTATTGACAAAAAATCTTGAGATGCCAAAACATGAGGCTATAGATCTTCTTTATTCTGCAGGTATAACTGATTTTTCAAGATTATCCCAAAAAGAGAAGATATCAGGAAAAGAGATATTCAGTATGCTTCTGCCTGAAGATTTTAATTTCAAGGGCAAGGCAAAGGATAAATCGCCTGTTGTTATCGAAAAAGGAATGCTTAAGGAAGGCTTTATGGATAAGGCAAACCTAGGTGAAGGTCAGGGATTGATGCTTAGGAATATACATAAGAAATATGGAGAGTCAGCAGCAGTGGATATATTAGGAAAACTATTCAGGCTTGGTACAAAAGTCTTGGTTAATGTAGGCTTTACTACAGGCATATCTGATGCTGATCTGCCTGAAGATGCAAAAGAGAAGATTGATGAAGTGATAAATACTGCTTATGCGGATGTTGATATTTTTATCACAAAATTTGAAGAAAAGGATCTAGAGACTTTCCCTGGAAAGACCATGAGAGAAACTCTTGAATTGAAGATTCTGGAAAGACTTAATAAGGCAAGGAATGATACAGGAGATATTGTGGCTCAATATTCAAGATTTAGGGAAAATAATGATCTGCAGCAGTCAGGTACTTTGGTCATGAGTGATTCAGGCGCTAGAGGAAGCCCTTTAAACTTAGCGCAGATGAGCGCTTGTGTAGGACAGCAGGCTTTGCGTGGAGCAAGGATTGTAAAAGGCTATAAAGGTAGAACTTTGGCATGTTTCAAGAAAGGAGACTTAAGACCTTCAGCCCATGGATTTATAAGCAGAGGCTTTAAGTCAGGATTGAATCCTCATGAGTTCTTTTTCATGGCTATGACTGGACGAGACAGTTTAATGGATACTGCTTTAAGGACTCCTAAATCAGGTTATCTTTATCGAAGGCTTGCTAATGCTTTGCAGGACGTAAAGGTAGAGTATGATAATAGCGTAAGAGAAGCAAGCGGCAAGATTATTCAATTCAAATACGGTGAAGATGGGATTGATGTTTCAAAATCAGAAGGCGGAAAAATTAATGTAGACAAGATTCTACATAATGTTTAGGTGATATTAAATGGCTGAAGACCTTATCAAACAATATAAAGGAAAATTACCAAATAACATACTTGAAGAGATTAAGGAAAAATCTCCAAAAAGCAAACTTAAGAAAGTTTTGGCTTTGGCTAATGAAGAGTATGAGAACGCATTGGCTGAACCAGGAGAATGTGTGGGATTGGTAGGCGCTGAAAGTATAGGTGAGCCAGGAACACAGATGACCCTTAACACATTTCATTTTGCAGGTGTTGCAGAGATGAACGTTACGATGGGTCTTCCGAGGATTATAGAGATACTGGATGGCAGAAAAAAGATTAAGACTCCTATGATGGAGATTTATCTGAAAAAACCTTATAACAAAGGTGAGAATATCAAGAAGCTGGCTTATTCTATAAAAGAAACTAGGCTTAAAGAGATTGCTAAGGAATTTTCTATAAATGTTGCAAACTCCTCTATAGAAGTCAAGATAGATGAAGAAGCTTTGAAGCTTATCGGCGTAAAAGAGTCAAAGCTGTTGTCAAATGCTTCAAAATCCTTGAAAAGTTTCAATGTAAAGCTTAAGAACGGATTATTGATAATAAAGCCTAAAAGTAAGCAGGAGCATCTTAATGAGATTTATAAGATGAAAGAAATGCTTAAGGAAGTATATGTAGGTGGAATCAAAGGAGTAACGCAGGTATTGCCTGTTAAACGAGACGAGGAATATATTATAGTTACAGCAGGTTCAAACCTTAAACAGATATATGATATGGATTTTGTTGATGAGACAAGGACAATAAGTAATGATATACATGAGATACATAAGGTGCTTGGTATTGAAGCAGCAAGACAGGCTGTAATCAACGAAGTATTTAAGGTAATAGAGAGTCAGGGTTTGAATGTAGACATAAGACATATCATGCTTGTTGCTGATACCATGTGTGTCAACGGAAAAGTAAAAGGTATTACTAGGTATGGTGTTGTCAGTGAAAAGGCGTCAGTATTAGCAAGGGCAAGCTTTGAGACCCCTATAAAACATCTTATCAATGCGGCTCTTATAGGGGAGATAGATAAGCTTGATTCTGTTGTTGAGAATGTGATGCTTAATCAGCCTGTTCCAATAGGTACTGGCTTACCAGGATTGATTACTAAGTTCAAATAGGTGTATAATTATGGCAAGAAAACAAGTTATTAGCAAGGATGTTAAGGAGATAAAACAGATTTTGGAAGAAGATAATGCGATAATCGGCGCAGATAGAACATTAAAAATGCTTAAGCAGGGCAGGATAAATAAGGTTTTTATGGCAAGCAATTGTCCAGAAGATCTTAGAAAAGATTTAGAAAAATACTCTAAATTTGCTGATGTTGAGTTGGTCAAGCTTAAGCAGGATAATGAACAGCTCGGAACGATATGCAAAAAGCAGCATTTTATTTCTGTTTTATCCCAAGGTGCTTGATTTTGGCAAGAATAAAATTTGATTTTGCTTTAATCAAACTCATAAGCCTTTTTCAATCTATCACTAGGGTGGATGTAAAGGATTGTTTTGAAACTTCTGAAGGCACTTTGGTATTTGTTGTTGGTCAAGGTCAGATTGGCAAAGCAATAGGTAAAGGTTCATCTAATGTTAAGAGATTAGAATCTAAGTTTAAGAAAAAGATAAGAATAATAGAGTATAATCCTGATATGGAACAGTTTGTAAGGAACATGGTCTATCCTAATAAGCTTAATGAAGTGGAATTTGATCATGATAAGAAGGTTTTGACATTGACTGCTATGGATAATAAAACTCGTGGATATTTAATTGGCAGAAGTGCTTCTAATTTGCGTAATTATGAAAGTATTTTGAAGAGACATTTTGATGTAAGTGAATTGAAAGTTAAGTAGATGGGTTATTTTGATTAGGTTAGAAAAATTGTAAAGGGAATATCCCAATCATAATTTTTGTGTTAATTTCTTTCTTCAACATTTTATTGTTGAGCATCAGCATATTAATGAATATGGTGTAAAGAAAACTATAGGCAATTACATAAATCGTGAAGAGATTTATTTTAAGCTCAAATAGAAACCTTAATATAATCTGAATTTTTAATTTATTGTATGAAGAAAAAAGTTACAGTTAATGATCTTATGCAGAAGAACTACATTTATTATCGTACTGAACCAATTGGCAGGAGTTTTGATCCTGATTTTAAGCCTGAATTAACCCCTAAACAGATGCTTGAGTTAGGTGTGTTTGGCGGCAAGTATATGACAGATTGTAAAAAAGAGTTTCCTAAATCTTGGTTTGTCAAGGCTAAGTTAAATCACGAGAAGCACGATTCAAAGTTAAATTATTTTGGCGTTAATGCATCCCAGCCATTGAAAGTCTGGAAAGACAAAGGGTGGATACACAAGGATGATCCTCGTGGTTGGTTTCAATGGTATTGTAGATATTATTCTGGTAGACGTCATAAGGATGATGCTCGTCAAATCAAAAGATGGAAAGCTATCAAGCGCCATATTGGTCAGATTCGAGCAAACTGTACTAAGGGTAAGTTAGTTTGCAGGCCAAGGCAAAGGCAAGCGTTATTGCATTGGGCGTATGATTCTAGAAATATTTGAAAGTGCGGCTGAGGTGGGATTTTCCCAATCAACTGCGTAATTTTAACCCACATGATATTAGGGTTGCAAGTGTTAACTTGATTATCAGTCAAGTGTCTTGGCTGTTCGGCCACTTTCTTTATTTTACGACATTTTTCTCATTTCTGTCTCCAATTCTTTTTGAGTAGTTATAGGTAGTTTATATTTTTAATACCTCTGGTATCATAAAACTCTTAGATTTTTTCGTGTATTGGCTGGTCGTCATGAATTGTTGACATATTTTTTGAGAATGGAACATTTCATCCAGAGATGGACTTGTATCTATGGTGTATTATATAATTTCTGATTTTACTTGAATCAGAAGATTTTTAAAATAATCTTTTATTCTTTTATTTTATGCGAAATCTAGTAAATCAGCCTATAGTAAAATCTTTGCTTGTCTTGGCAGTGCCGACCATTATAGCTAATGTTCTTCAATCTGCTTATCAGATTACTGATCTGTTTTGGATCGGCAAACTAGGTGCAGAAGGAGTTGCTGCTGTTTCAGTATGCTTTCCAATTATATTTTTCTTTATTTCTCTTGCGATGGGTCTGTCTATAGGCGGCAGTATATTGGTTTCTCAATTTAAGGGCAAAGGAACCTATAATGGCATAAATGATTCTGCTGGTCAGTCTGTAATGCTGGCTTTTTTTGTATCTATATTTTTAGGATTGATCGGTTTTTTATTTAGTGATACTATTATTGGCTTTATGAGTTTGGAAGCAGATGTTGCTTTATCTGCAATATCTTATCTGCGTATATCTTTTATCGGCATAATTTTTGTCTTTGGCTATATGACTTTTCAGGGATTATTAAGAGGAGTAGGAGAGGTTAAGCTGCCTGCGATGATAGTGTTTTTTACAGTGTTGTTGAATTTGGTCGTTGATCCCATTTTTATTCTTGGTTGGGGTATAATTCCTGCATTTGGTGTTGCTGGTGCTGCTATAGCCACTATCATAACGCAAGGGATCGCATATTTCTTTGCTTTGTTTGTCCTGTTTCGCGGTAGTCGTGGTATTAGTTTAAGCTTTATTAACTTCAAGCCAAAGAAACGTTTGATTAAGAAGATATTTAATTTAGGCCTGCCTACTTCATTGTCTATGTCAACAAGATCATTAGGTATGGTTATCATGACATATATCATCACTGGTTTTGGAACAGTTGTTATAGCATCTTATGGTATTGGACATCAATTGTTTGTGCTTGTTTTCTTTCCTGTATTAGGATTGTCTATGGCTTCGTCAATATTGGTTGGTCAGAATATAGGTGCTGATAAGAAACAGAGTGCTTGTGAAGTAGGTATTAAAGCTATGTTCCTGGCTTTTATCTTTCTGTTGTTGTTAAGTTTTATTTGTTATATTTTTGCTCCTGATTTTGTTCGTATATTTAATACTGATCCTGCGGTTGTTGCTGAGGCTTCCAAGTTTATCCGTGTTATGTGTTATGCTTTTGTTTTCTTGGGTATTGCACAAGTCTTAAACGGTGTATTTCAGGGAGCTGGAGACACAAAGACAGCGATGAAGATTTCATTGTTTACTATGTGGATTATACAGCTGCCTTTTGCTTACTTTGTCTCTAATAAGATTGGTTCAATCGGAATCTGGATGTCTATTCCTATAGCTAATACTGTTTTTGCTCTTATTGCTTTGTTTTGGTTTTTCAAAGGCAGATGGATGCACAAAAGTGCTGTCAAGGATATGGAGTATTATACCTGATTCACGATACCTTTAAACATATATTGATATTATTAGTTATCAAATGATAAAAAAAGTATAAAATTAAGGATAATTTAATATTTTTTTATTAATCCTAGTTCAAAAATTAGTGTTCGCGAAATTGAAAGTGTTAAGTCTTTGCTTGATACAAATAAATTGTTTAACATACTATTGCAAAAGGAGCGATATAAAAATGTAAAAAGATAATCAACAATTTGCTATAGTCTGTTCTAAATATGTTTTGAACTTTTTATCCCAGCAATATCCATCGCAATTCACACAAGTACCTTCTGGTTTGTTGTTATCACATTCTTCATAGCATTCAGAATCTCCAGGATAAGTGTTGCATTGCGGACAGTATTCTCCTCCGCAGCATTTGTCAAAACATTGCTGTATCTTTGCTTGCTGCATATTGTAGTCAAACGTCTCGTGATCTACAACTTTTGCACAGTCAAAGGTGTATTTTTCAAATAAGCTTTGTGCTGATTGACTAGCTGCTTGGCTTTGCTTCAATTCTTGTCCTTGACATCCGCATAGAAGTAATGCGATTAGTAGTATTGGTATTATATATTTCATAAAGTAATCTTTTATATCTTTATATTTAAACTTTGTTATATGCTTTCTCTATTTCAGTTCCTATTATTAGTCCTATAGACATACCTATCAGATGACCTAAAGCTATGAACAGAATATTATTCTGGCTAAACGCTATGCCTGCTCCTGAGAAAAAAGCAGTAGATAGTGCAGTTCCTCTATTTATGAAGAAACCTTCTGGATATCTCATTTTTTAACAGAAATGATGATGCTTTGTCTTAAGCTTTCTTTCCATAATCTTTCCTATGGTAAGCCCTGTAGATGCTCCTAATAGTGGGCTTATTGTCATGAATACAGGATTATTATGGTTTAATATGAAATTTGTTCCTGAAAAAAACAAAGCACATATCAGCATCAAATGTTTTTTTATATCTGTCATAAGTTTGAAGTCTTGATAGGCTGTATATATTGATTATGTATATACTGTATGATTTTATATTTCATACTTAATAACCTTCATAATCATCAAAATGTTTTATGCAGAAATTGATTAACTTATCAAAGAGTTTTGCGTTCTTTTTAGTTTCTTCTCCTTCTTTCTTGTTTGGATGCTTAAACATGAATTTGAAGCTCTTCGCAGTCTTTATCATATATTTTCCAGATATTTCTGTTCAGAAGCCCTATGTCTGTCCATTTGAATTAAGATAATTGACATAGTATATTTTCCTTTTGTTTGATGACAAAGGTTTTTTCTGTGGTGGTTTGGGTTAGGTTCATGAAAAGATTGTTCCATAGGATATATAAGAATTATCAATTAGAAATCTGCTTATTATGCTCAAGTACGATTTTTTTAATCCACATCGCTGTATCATATAAATGTGTTCTAATTAATTTATTTGGAGGTTGAAGGATAAACTTCAAAAACAGAAGCAATCACTTCAAAAACAGAAGCATTTATATATGGCAACATCCTACCATAATAAGATGAGACCTGAAGAGAAAGTTTACAAAGCATATTTTGAAAGTAAAAAGAGTAGTTTATACTTTAACGAAATAAAAGAACTTTCAAAGCTTTCAGATAGTTCTCTAACCAATACTTTAACTAAATTAACAAAAAACAAAATTTTATTTAAAGAAAAAACCAAATCAAACACTTTCTACAAAATAAAAAATAAAAAATTAATCGAACTAAAATTCTCAGAACTTGCAATACAGAAATTTCAAGAATTAAACAGAGGTGTAAGAGTTCCGCTAAATAACTTTCTAAAGGACATTCCAAAAGAAATTTACACAATAATTCTATTTGGATCAGCATCAAGAAAAGATGAAAGAAAAGAAAGTGATATAGATTTATTGATAGTATCTCAAAAAAAAATAAATCTAGATAAAAACATAAAAGAAGGTGAAGTAATATCCAGCCACCCAATTAGCATATTTCAAAGCTCAATAAAAGATTTCATAAAAAACAAAGATGATGTAATAATTCAAGCAAGAAAAACTGGATTTCCAATATATAAAGAACAAGATTTTTATGAGGTATTACTAGATGAATATTGATAAATTATTTGAAGATCAAGAATTTCTCAATAAAGAATTAAATTTCTTTATGCAAAAGAAACATATAGTAAAAATACAAGAAAATAAAGAATTGGCCAATTCATTTTTGAAAAAAGCAAAGCATAATCTAGATTTTTATAAACTAAATAAAAAACAAAATAAATTTAATGATTGGCTAATTGTTATTTTATAGTATGCTCTTTATCATTCAGCTTTAGCATTAATTACTAATAAGAAATATTCTTCAAAAAATCATTATGCCACGATTCTTATACTAATTAAGGAATACACAATATCTAAGCAAGAAGCTGATTTAATCAACGAATTATCTATAAACAAAGAAGATGCAGAACTCTATACAAATCTAAAAACAGATAGACATTATGCCAGTTATCAAACTGATAAAGCTTTTACAAATAACATAATAATAAAATATGAAGAAGAAGTTTTAAGCTTCATCCAAAAAACAGAAGAAATAATAGAAAATGACATTGGAAATTTAGCCAGATAAACTCTAACAATAGAACCTATAGCAGCATCTGCCGGTTATAATTAACAATATTCTCCTATAATTTTTTTGTAATGCTGTTCATTGCCTTCTTACTGCAAAGTATTGTACAAAAAAGCATTATATGTGCCGCTTGCTAAAGTGCGAGCAAAAGATTGCAAACATGAACTTGTTTTATCCTATATAAAGAAAAACAACTTCAACGAGAACAATAAAGTTAGCAAGTACAATAGTTTTTTTCCGAAAAGATCTGCTATAGTACCAGTAGGTACTTCAAAAACAACAAGAAATATAGCTTCAATAGCGAATATCAAAACAACATTAGCCATACTAAACAAACTTTCCTGAAAGTATAATGCTAAAATATGCAAAAAGAACAGCATCCCTCATAATATAAGCGACAGATACACTAATTTTATTTTTTTTGAGCGCATATAGAAATAAAGCCTGTGTTTTAAAGTTTTTCAACAACCTTAATATTCTCATACTCTACATAGCCGCCATTTCGTTTTCTATAGCCATGGCCTAGATAAGAAGGATCATTAACAAACTTAAAAAGTAGATCTTCCCTTCCTTTAAAGAATCCTTCGCGCTTCTGATGCTTAGGATCACATTTCTTCCAACCATTGTCAAAATATGTAACAATAAAATGATTTTTCTTTTTTAAGCTCATCTTCAATATTTTATTATCTATGCCTTCTTTAGACATGAGATAGGAAGCCATCATAGAATAACCCTCAGATTTGTAAAACAATACTTCCATATCCAGCATATCTTTTGCTGTAAAGTCTGCTTTGTTTTGTGTAAAGTATGGGCCAACATCTTCTTTATCTATATTCAGTTTTGATGCAAGTTTATCTAATCCTTCTCCTGTTTTGATAGCATACATCAAATCTTTTTCAATTTTGTTTTCTATCCAGAATTTTTCATTAAGATACTGTAATATTTTATCTACTGTCATAACAGTCAGAAGTTGATACAAATTTATAAAACTAACTACTTAATAAATATTTCACCCAAAAACTTAAAAATAGAGGATTTTTCTTTTTATATACAATGAACAAAATGGTGATTATAGGAGTTTTGATCTTAATGCTGGTCGGTTGTACTGGCGTAGAGCAAACAAAACAACAAGACACAACACAAAACACAACTGATGTTCTTGCGACAGTAAACGGCGAAAGCATAAAATCAGAAGAAGTTAAATCTATACAGCAGAGCATGATGCAGCAAGGTTTACAATTATCTGAACAGGATGCATTAGAGCAATTGATAGGGCAAAAGGTTCTTTATCAGGCAGCAAAAAAAACGATGCAAGTAACTGTAGAACAGGCAGAAGCTGCTATGACAACTCAATTAGCACAGCAGAATGTAACATTGGCAGACTATAAGCAGCAGCTCCAGATGCAGGGCATAGATTATGAAAAACAATTGGAAAACGTTAAACAGCAGATAGCTATACAGAGTTACTTAGATACTTCTCTTCAAAACATAGACCTTAATGTGACTGATGAAGAAGCTAACGTATTCTATGAACAATATAAACAGCAAGCACCAGAAGAAGTGCCTGCATACGAACAGCTTAAGCCGCAGATAGTTGTAACACTACAGCAACAGAAGCAGCAAGATGCAATAACTAATCTGATAACAGGATTAAAGGAAAGCGCTGAAATAGAATATAGATAATTTTTTATTTTTTTATTATTGTTCTCAAAATGTTTATATAATCCATAATATTCTCTTTTATTATGTCAGAATATATGATGGAAGAGGTTGCTGATGAAGCGATAAATGACCTAAGAGCATTTATCGATACAGAACAGCAATTTGTCAAAGAAGAGCATGATTTTGAAGCTAAGATGCAGCAATGGGATCTTGTTATTGCTCATCTGGATGAACGTATCCCTCCGGAAGAAGAACATCTCCATAAACTAAACACAGAAGTAGCAGATAAACTTGTTGAAATCAGAAATATAATAGAATCAGAAGAATTAGCAGACTTAAAAATAGTAAAAGAAGAGAAAAAGCTTATGTCAAAGCACAAGTGGAAAGTAGTGAAAAAACTGGAAAAAAAAGCTTTAAGGTTAGAGAAGCACGAACTTAAGAAACTGCACTCAGAAATAATCAAACTTATGAAAATCATCAAAAAAAGCGAATCAATAGCTATGGATGAAGAACATCTAACCCGATCCAAACAAAAGCATGAATACAAAAAAATAGAGGAATACTATTTCCTTCAGATTTACAAATTCCTAAGAGCTTATGAACGTATATTCAGAAATCTTTGGAAATTGGAAAGAACTATGTGTTGAAAAAATTTCAATTTACCCACTCATCTTTTGAATAACATATATTTTTTTATAATTTATAGGTTGACATAAATAAACAATCTCATGATATAATTTAGTTAACATCTCTTCTTCTGGCCTATTTGACATACTATGCCCGTTTGCTTTTAATAGTTCATATGTGATTAATACTATTGAAACTAATTTAAAGGTAAATAATAATTCAATAACTTTAGATTTACTAAAGAAAATATGCTAGATTGTTTTTCAAAAAGAATAATCTGCATTTAGTTATTTTCAAGTAATATTGACTGCAATGTTGGTTTTTTCGACCATTGGTTTAGGTATTTTTTAATTTGGTCTTTTCGCAATACAGATAGAAATTGCAAATACAGCTTTTAGAAAAATCAACTTTTCCGTATGAGCCTAATCTTAAAATGTTTTCAGAATATGCGCTTATAGATTGTTCTATCCAATCATTGATTAGGAATAAATCTTACATAGAAAATGTATGTATTTGTATTAAAAATATAGGTCAAACTAGTACTGGAATAATTAAAGTTTATTGGGATAATAATTAGAATTATAATTACGACAGTATAATCAGAACTTAGGGAGTTCATTCAGGAAAACAATCTTTTTTATAACTGCATTTTTCACATCTGTAGTTTTTGATAGGTTTTGGACTTTCCCCTGATTCAATGTGATCTCTCATTTTCTGCATTGTTTTCAATAAAAAAGATTTCATATTTTTTGTGTAAGGTATTGAAAAAGCTCGTCCTTCTTTGTATTGTATGAAACCATATTTTGGTTTTACGCCTTTTTTTTCCTCTATCAACAAACAATATGAAATTAATTGCATTACATGGGAAAAATAGGGCAATATGGGACCTATGTGATTTTTTGGATAGACTAAAGGAAGAACTTAATGTAAATATTCCACAAGAAGTAATTAATGAATTAATTAGTTTAGTTCAAAAACAAGTTGAAGAGAAGAAAGAATTTGTTTAGCGAGTCTTATGAGAAACTTTAGTTTCTATTTATTTTTTACATAGCTAAAAGAAGGCAGGGTTCTGTTCCATTTAAAGAGCAAAGCGACATATTGAGAACATGAATTAAGGGCAGTTTTATGTTTTTTAGCGAAACATTTATATATCAATTGATATATAATATATTTATGACAATGCAAGTATTAAAAAATAATTTTGTAAGATCTCCAACATTAGATACTGTTTTAATGGTAGAAAATACCATTGAAACTTATAGTGGGGAATATAATCGTACCGAATTATGGAAAAATCTGCCAAAGAAAGTAATGTGGCAAACATATTTAGTGATTTTGGAATATCTTGAGAGTATCAATAAAATTGCTTTTGATAAACATGATAAAATTGCATACATTTGGAATCCCAAATTGGCGCAAAAATTAAGAATGCGTAAGGAGATTAAATTATGAAAAAGCCATCGAAAGTAGTTTTTATTGATGATAAATTGGAAAATGCTTTTCATTCTTTGAAAGATGATGACCCTATTAAAAAATCAATGATTCGGGCGATTAAGGATTTACGAGAAAATGCATTTTATGGAATTCAGGTTCCTAAGCGTTTAATTCCTAAAAGTTATGTTCAAAAATATGGCTTAAATAATTTATGGAAGTACGATTTGCCACAAGGTTGGAGATTATTATATACGGTAACTGCAGATAATGAGGTTGAATTAATTTCTGCAATATTGGATTGGTTACTCATA
>CAYSVS010000021.1:0-19557 GCA_964434475.1 uncultured Methanosarcinales archaeon | reverse complement strand
AATCAAAAAAAGATCTTAAACACATGAGAAGAGGAATTGAAGTGATTGAAAACATAATTAAAAATCAAGGATACGGAAAAGAAATATATGGAAAGATTGATTCTGCATATAATTTTATAGATAATCCTACTTCTCAAGGTTTTGAACAATTCCATCATAATCTTATTGATATAGTACATTCAGCAACAGAATACAATACAAGAGGCTCAGAATTACGGAATAACGCTGCTGAGCAAATGAAGCAGAAGCCAACTTTGGGAACAAGAGTAAAGAGAGCAGCTGCTAAGGTTATGCTGATAGGCGCGTTTTTAGGATTAGGTAAACAGGCAGCAGCACAGAACAAGCAGCCATATACAGAGAAAGCAAAGGCAGAGTATAGTCAAACAATAGACAAAGAACTGACAACTTCTGAGATAGAACGATTGATGAAAAAAGAGAACGCATATGACATAATGAAGCCATACATCCAGAAAGGATTGATTACAGATTTCAAACACGATGAAAGAAACCCAAAAAGAAGCCTTGACAAACTGCATAGAACAATATATTCTAGTGATAAACCAGTATTGGTTCTATATTATAACTCCTTAAACTGTAAGAATAAAGGAGATTTAAATTCTATGCGTGAAGCAATAATATTCAATGAACTTTCTAAAAAATATATTAACAAAATGAATTTTTTAGCGTACGATGCAAGAAATGATACTCCTAAAGGAGTTAGAGGAATTTATCATATTATGGGAGACATAATGAAAAAGAAATATGGATATTTCATAAGAGGACCACCATCTATTGCTATGTTTTCAAAATGGGACGTCACTAAAGGTGAGACTCCTGAAAAAAATGATGGAAATATGAAGCATATCGATACTCAATATAAAGGTCCCTCAGATATTAAAATTTTAAGAAAATGGATGAAAAACTTTCCAAGTTATTGGATTGAACCGCTATTAACCAAACCTAATGGAAAATACGCATATTTATTTAGAAATACAGATAGTGTAAATAAAGTAAAATATTAAAAAAGAGGTTTATTATGAACAAAAAGAAAATTAGTTTAATATTTCTAATTATAACAATATTAGTTTCAAACATAGTTATTTCTGATGAATTTTTTGGCGGAGGAGGTGCTGACCAAGACATCCTCTCCCAAGATGGTGTAAACACAAAAATAGAAGCAGGAGAAGATTTCTCAGGAAATATTCCAGATGGCGAAACCATAACAATTAAAGGAGTTGAATTTGGACCAGGAGGACAATTAATTTATACAGATGGAAAAGCTACAGGAAAAGGAACACCACAAGGATTCGAAAACCCCATAGACATGAAAGGTGCAACCTTCAAAAACGGACAAATCGCATCAGCAGAAGAAGTAACTATAAACGGCCAGACATACAAAGACGTAACAGATGTGAAGAAAAATGCAGACGGTGGCTATGATATCAAAACTGCTGCAGAAAGCAAACCAAACGCAAAACCTAAATCAATTCCAACAAAGTTTACAAACAAGAATTCTCAAAATGATAAATACGATTCAAATGGCAATTTGATAAGCTCAGAGAAAGGTCAAAGTAGCACAGCAAAGGATGATTCTGGTAAAAATATATTTAGTGCAATAAATTATGAAGGTCTTGAAGTAAGTGAAGACGGAATACATATCGGTGAAGCAGATTCCTTCACTTATGATTCCTCTACATCAACGTTTGCCAAAAACATATTCATACCTTTTGACGGCACTTTCAAACTTGCATACGCTGACCAAGTAATAATAGGCAATAAGATTTTCAACAAAATAAAAGAAAGTAAATTTGAGCTTGATGCTGGCAAACTTAAAAAAGCACATATTACCAGCGCGAAAGACAACAACCTCTTCAAGCTGCCAAGCGACATAAGATTTACAGGCGATTACATGACAATAAAAGCCAACAAGTCAGCATCATTTGACTTAGAATATATTCAAGAGCCCTACACAAACGGCGTACAAAGACAAGGAATAAGCATAAGACAAGACAAAGGTGTAAAGCTAAGCTTACAAAACAACAACAAAGACTGGCTAACATTCAACACCATAGATGATCAAGGCACTCTAAAAATTCTAGAAAATCAGCACCCTTATTTTGAATTCAAAAAAGGAAACATAGCATACTTAAACCCTGAATTCAACGAAACAATAGAAACATACGGAACTTCAGCAGCAGAGATAGATATGCAACTAGGCACTGGCTACATAATCCTGGCGCCAATAAGCTCTCCAGGCGGAAAATACACATACAATGACATCATTTACCCTGAATCATCTTTTGCAGTATACAACCCTAGCAATGAAGCATACGAACTTGGCTTCAGAAAATCTGAAGACTTCTTTTCAAGAGCAAAGTTCAACACAATAAAGCAAGGCAATGGCCATGGCTATGTTGATTTTGTAACAAAAGCTGTTGAATTCAACGGAATCATAGAATATCAAAGATATGGCCAGGAAAAATACGGAGATAGGCTATCTCAACTTATTTTAAGACCTATGTATATAAGCCAAAACAATAACAACCAAGCACAATTAAGCTTAAGCCTAAACAAGATAGACATAAACAATTTCCAGATAACAAATCAAAACCCAAGCCTACAAACAAACTCAATCATATACCAAGGCCACCACATAATAACAGAAAAAGGCAATAAAAGATATCTGAGCATAGACACAGAAAACACAGTAACAAACCTAATAAACAATTATCAAGTTTCATACATCCCTTACAACGTCGAATACATTCAAAACACTATGAAACAGAATAACATAATAGCATACAATACAGAATCACAACAACAGAATGAGTTTGAAAAATCAATATTGATTTTCCCGGCATTCAATGCATACAAGCAAGGAGCCGCATTATTTGACATAGCAAAATGGTAAAAAACAAAAAAGCACAACTGACATTATTCATAGTATTAGGCATTGCAATACTTTTACTATTCGGCATGCTGTTCTATGTATCTTCAAAAGGATTAACAACAACAAACCAAAAATCAGAAGATTTTGAAACATACATGGATCTTTGCCTTAAGCAATACGCAGAATATACAATATACAAGCTGGGCTTTAATGCAGGCAATATGATAAACGGAAAAAAGTTTGAACAGGACCAATTCACAAAAATAAACTATGCTTCATACAATGGAGAAAAATACATATTATCGATAGAAGATATAGAAACACAGCTAGAAAACGAGTTTAACCAAGGCATACAGCAATGTGCAGATTCATTTCCTAATAAAAACTATGAGATAAAAATAGAAAATCCAGAAACAAGCGTAACAATAGCAGAAGAAGACGTATATTTCAACGTAAAACCAGACATCAAAGTTTACAACAACAATAAGATAACAGAATACAAATACAATAAAGCCAACATAAAAATTAAAGCAAGCGTTAAAGAAGCTTATGAAACTATGAACAACATTGTCGACCTATACAATCTAAAAAACCAGATAGAAATACACAATTATTTGTCAGAAAAACATTTTGAAGTAAGAATACTAAGCTACAATGACAATACAAAAGTATTCTATCTCATAGACAAAACAAACCTAATAGCTGGACAGCCATACTTATTCAGGTTTGCGATATTATAGAAAGTTTTATAAATATATACTTTTTATATATCAATTGATACCTAAAAATGATAAAAATAACCAAAACTGAGCTAATCAAAAAGCAAAAAAACAAGACATTAAGATATCCTAATCTAAACACAGTACTTATGGTAGAAGATTTTCTCAAGAAACACAGAGACAATCCTTTAAAGATAACAGAAATAAAAAACAAACTTCCTAAAAAAATAATGCATCAAACACTTAAGATAATATTAGAATATCTTTGGCAAAGTGGAAAGATAATCTATGGACCAAAAGGGATACAATGGATATATTCTAAGCCAAAACATATTAAAAAAATGTTAGAGGATTCATTAGAGGTTTAATATGTTCTTTGGAAAAGAAGTAAGGATAATGCTTAAAGGCCAAGGAAAAAAAGCATATCTAGAGCTTAAAAAAAGAACAGACAAAGAATCAAAGATAATCCTTAATTCATTCAATAGGATCAAAGACATACTAAAAGAGAATCCTCAATATGGAGATCCAATAGCTAAAGACTTGATTCCAAATAAATTAAAAACACTAGGAATACAAAACCTATACAGGGTTGAACTTTCAAACTTCTGGAGAATGCTTTATACAATAGAAGGGAATAGGATAGAGATATTTGTATTCATATTAAATTTAGTAGATCATAAAAATTATAATAAATTATTTGGTTATAAAAATAGATAAGATGAAAACAGCCATATACATAGGAAGGTTTCAACCATTGCACATAGGACACCTTGACATAATCAAAAGAATATTAAAAAAATACGATAGAATTATAGTCTGCATAGGCTCAAGCAACATAAGATACACAAAAGATAATCCATTAAACGCTTCTGAAAGAAAACATATGCTAAACATCATCCTAAAAAATACTAACCACAAGATATTATACATACCAGATTCAAAAGATGATAAAGCTTGGACAAATAATTTTATCAAAAGAACAAAATCATACAACCCAAATATAGTCTATACAGGCAACTTACACACGATAAAACTATTGAAAAAACACACAAAACTACAGATAAAAAAGATAAAAAAAGAAATAGATATATGCGCAACAGAGATAAGGGAAAATATAAATAAGAATAAAATATACATTCCTAAAAAAATAAAAAAATATCTTAAAAAAATAAATGCATACAAAAGAATAAAAAAACTCAACTAGAAACCAAACAATCCTTTCTTCTTGCCTAATTCCTTGTCAAACTGCTTAAGCAATTCTTTCTGCTTCTTATTCAATTTATTAGGCACATTTACTATAATCTTAACCATCTCATCTCCTTTACCATAACCATGCAAATCAGGAATACCCTTGCCTTTCATCCTAAATGTGGTATGTGTTTGTGTTCCAGATGGAATCTTTAACTTGGCTTTTCCGTTCAAAGTAGGCACCTCAATCTCACTTCCAAGAGCTGCTTGAGCAAAGCTTATAGGCAATTCGATAAAAAGATCACTTCCTTGCCTTTCAAAAACATCATGGTCCAAGACATGGATAACAACGTACAAGTCCCCGCTAGGCCCTCCTTGTTCTCCAGCCTCTCCTTCACCTGCTACTCTTAATTTATTGCCAGAA
This sequence comes from uncultured Methanosarcinales archaeon, assembly GCA_964434475.1. Taxonomy (GTDB): domain Archaea; phylum Nanobdellota; class Nanobdellia; order Woesearchaeales; family CAYSVS01; genus CAYSVS01. The sequence continues at coordinate 14,336 of CAYSVS010000021.1, read as the reverse complement.
TCTACACCTGCAGGAATGTCTATCTCAAGCTTACGATTCTTTTCAACCCTTCCTTCACCATCACAATGCGGACAAAGTTCTTTTATTATTTTTCCAGTACCATGACATTTAGGACAAGGAGATGTTGTTGCAAAAACTCCGAAAGGAGTTCTTCTTGCCTGTTTTACATAACCAGAACCTTTACATTCTGTACAAGTCTTAATATCAGATTTGCTTTTTGCTCCTGTCCCTTGACAGTTATCGCAAACTTCTAATCTAGGAATCACAATATTCTTCTTTACACCTTCTGCAGCCTCTTCCAATGTAATCTCTATATCAAACCTCAAATCATATCCTCTATTGGATCTTCTCCTCCTATTTCTGCCGCCGAACAAACCATCAAATATATCATCAAATCCGCCAAAGTTGAAATCAAATCCGCCAAAATCAAAACCTTCAAAACCTCGAGAGTTTGAAGTATCTGCAGTTCCAAATTTATCATAGCTCTCTCTTTTCTGCGGATCTCCTAAAACAGAAGCAGCTTCATTTATTTCCTTAAATTTTTCTGATGCATCAGCATCCTTGTTAATGTCAGGATGGTATTTTTTCGCTAATTTTTTGTAAGCTTTCTTAATATCTTCCCTTGTCGCGTTCTTGCTTACTCCTAATGTTTCATAATAATCTTTTGTCATCTCTATTCATACCTGCTCTTTACCTTATACTCTTCATTATTTAGAATTTTTTCAATCTCATTCTTATTCTCATTAGTTCTTCTAAAAAGCTGCCTATACACAAAATAAAATACAAATATTCCAAGCAAAACATACTTAAGTTCCATTTTCATCAGTTATCATCAAACATTTATAAAATTAATGAAAATAAAAAATAAAAAATCATTTTTTCTTTTCTCCAGCTTCTTTTTTCTGTTCTTTAGCTTCTTTTTTCTCTTCGTCAACAACCTCAGCATCAACAACTTTTTCATCTTTCTTTTCTTCTTTTCCCTGTTTTTGCGCTTGTTCCTGCTGCGCTTTAGCTGCCTGCTGATACATCTCTGTAGAAATTGCCTGTACTTTTTGGTTTATCTCTTCAGTCTTCTTCTTTATCGCTTCAGTATCTTTTTTCTCAGGCTCCATCAACTTCTTAAGTTCATCAACTAAAGGCTTGACTTCATCTATCTTTTTCTTGTCTACCTTGCCTTCCATCTCCTTGAACAATTTTTCAGTGGAAAAGATCAAGGTATCTGCTTGATTGATAACATCAGCTTCTTCTTTCTTTTTCTTGTCTTCTTCTGCATGCGCTTCAGCATCCTTCTTCATCTTTTCTATATCTTCTTCGCTAAGGTTGCTGCTGCTTGTAATGGTGATCTTCTGCTCTTTTGAAGTTCCCAGATCTTTTGCAGCAACATTTACTATGCCGTTTGCATCTATGTCAAATGTAACCTCTATCTGAGGCACTCCTCTTGGTGCTGGAGGAATACCAACAAGATCAAACTGTCCAAGAAGCTTATTATCTAGAAACATTGACCTTTCACCCTGAGCAACTCTTATAGTTACAGCAGGCTGGTTATCAGCTGCAGTCGAAAAAACTTGACTCTTTTTTGTAGGGATTGTTGTGTTCTTCTCTATAAGCTTAGTAAACACTCCGCCTAAAGTTTCAATACCTAAACTTAAAGGCGTAACATCCAAAAGCAATACGTCCTTGACCTCTCCTCCAAGTATTCCTCCTTGGATAGCTGCACCCAATGCAACAGCCTCGTCAGGATTGACGCTTTTGTCTCCATCTTTATGAGTTATATCCTTTACAAGCTTCTGTACTGAAGGAATCCTGGTTGAACCGCCTACAAAAATAACTTTATCTATCTGCGAAGCGTCCATCTTAGCATCTTTCAGTGCCTGGATAGTAGGCTGCTTAAGCTTGTCTAATATGACATCAATCAGCTTCTCAAACTCAGCTCTTGACAAGTTTTTATTCAAGTGCTTAGGTCCAGACGCGTCAGCAGTCACAAAAGGAATATTGATTGTTGTGCTTATCTTAGTGCTTAACTCGATCTTAGCTTTTTCTGCGGCTTCTTTCAACCTTTGCAAAGCCATATTATCCTGCCTTAGATCTATACCTTGCTCTTTCTTGAACTCATTAGCAAGCCAATCAATAATCAATTCATCAATATCATCCCCGCCGAGATGATTATCTCCTTTTGTAGCTTTAACCTCAAAAACACCATCACCTAATTCAAGTATAGAAACATCAAATGTTCCTCCTCCAAAATCAAACACAAGAATTGTATGGTCCTTACCTTTGTCAAGCCCATAAGCAAGCGAAGCTGCTGTTGGCTCATTAATAATACGAAGTACATTCAAACCAGCGATCTTTCCAGCATCTTTTGTTGCCTGTCTTTGACTATCATTGAAATAAGCAGGAACTGTAATTACAGCATCTGTTACTTTGCTTCCAATATATGCTTCAGCATCTGCTTTCAATTTCTGCAATATCATAGCTGAAACTTCCTGAGGAGCATAGTCCTTGCCCTCTATACTTACCTTAAAATCTTCTCCCATATGTCTTTTAATGCTTCTTACAACATGTTCTGGATTGGTTATCGCTTGGTTTCTTGCCACTTGACCAACAACCCTTTCTCCTTCTTTTACTAAGACAACACTAGGTGTTGTTCTGGAACCTTCCGAATTAGGGATTATCGTTGGTTTGCCTCCTTCCATTACAGCAACAGCTGAAAATGTTGTACCTAAATCAATACCTATAGCTTTTGTCATATTATCATTCCTCCTTAAATTTAATCTTATCTGAAAAAACACCATGGTCTCTCAATATCTCAAGAGCACTCTTTTTTGTTGATTGTTCTAGCTTAAAACCTAACAGCTTTAAACCCTCTTTTACCCTTTCTACATCAGGAGCTTCAATCTCCAAAAAGGTTGCAAATTCAGGATATGTGTCAAGCTCAAATCTCATATCCTTGAACTTATAGCTTTCCCTATGCTTTTCATAGTGACCTTTTTCCTCAAGCCCCATGTATTTGAATATCTTCATCATCTTATCAAAATCATCCACAAAAACCTCGTCCTCTTCCCTTATCTTCAACTCTGAATCTTCTACCTTTCCTTTAAACGTAACAAAACTTCTGTCTCCTGTTTTCCTAAGCCTTAAAAAAAAACCTTGTTTCTCTATCCTGTCATCACTAAAATCAAAAGTCTTTGAAATCATCCTGCCGTTGAATACTTTTTTAGCACCTATATCAACAAGTTGATCCTTAATATTATCAACATCAATATCCAATATCTTAACTTCTATCTCTTTCATCATTTTACCCCAATATCATTCAAAGACATTACATCAACACCTATATGCAAAGTTTTAAACCCTAACTTCTTTGCCATAAGTATCTCATCATCAAGATCATCTCCTATGACTATGCATTCTTCAGGCTTAAGCAGGTTAGCCATCTTAAGCTCCTGCCAATAAAAATCATCTGATTTTTTTCCACCATCCTCAAAACCCCACATTATGTCAACATATTTTGCTATGTCTTTCATTCCAAGTATAATATCAGTTGTTCTTCTATGATTGCTGCTAAACACTATAACTTTTTTTCCTGCTGTTTTTAGCTTAGCTAAAAATTCCTCAACACCTTCCTTAAGCTCAGCTTTCTGTATGTATGCTGGCAGCATATCATAATACAAATCAACCAATTCCATCTCCTTGCAAAGATCATAAGTATCCACCCTATCTATCTTGCCTGTTTTTTTCTTCACTTTATCTATAATCTTATTCAATATATCGTCATCCAGCTTCTTTATGTCTTTCACAGCTTCAATCACATCATCATACATCTCACGATACATCTCTGTTCCTATGATAGAGCCATGCAGATCCAATATCCATACATTAATGTTTTGCATATTCGTCCACCTTCAGATCTTCATATTCTAATATCCTTTTCAATATTTGTTTGTCAGGCACAATTTCAAGCAATTCTCCTCCTAACAATGTTTTACCTCCTGATTTAAGATAGGCTGCAAACTGCCTTATACTTTCAGGATCAGCAGGATTTACAAAAAAATTAAGTGTAAACCATAATGCTAACTGTTCTCCATGCTCTGAACAAGTTCCTATCTTACATTGCAAAGGCTTTACTGGATGGATGGAACAACCATAATCTTTTGTCAAAAAAACACATTTGCCATAAGGCATTCCTTCCTTACGTTTAAGCTTAGGACGCAATAGTTTTGTATTGAACTTCTCTATCACTTCAAGATACTTTTCTTCAAGTTCATTTTCATCAATATCTAAAAACTTTGCAATATCCTTTTTATCCTCTCCAACCAAACAACCGCTCCCATAAGTACAGCAGTGTCCGCATCTATGCGTGCAGGATTTGCCGTGTTCTAAAACTTGTTTTAAAGGAGTGTTCTTCTTTATCATTTTTTACCTCTTTTATTTATCTTAACTTTTGCATGCCTTATTACATCATCATTAAGCACATAACCTTTCTGCAATTCTTCAAGGACAATTTCATCTTCTTTATCATTATAATTTTCAGCAAGCAGAGCTTCATGGAAATAAGGATCGAATTTCCTGCCTATTGCATCGATCTTCTTTAATCCTTGTTCTTCAAGCATCTGAAACATCTGCGAATATATCAATTCCATACCCTTGACAAACTCTCCATTATTATCTGTATTATTCAAAGCAAGCTCAAAATTATCCAGTAAAGGAAGAAGCTTGACTATAATATCTTTTGAAGCGTTTTTTATAAGATTAGCTTTCTCTTTTTCTACCCTTTTTCTATAATTATCAAATTCCGCCTGATTCCTTTGCAATAGTTCTGTGACTTCCTTGATCTTTTTTTCTGCATCAGATTTTTTAATGTCTTTTACTTGTTCTTTTTTTTTGTTCACATCATCAGTTTTCTTTTCATCCAATTTAAACAACCTCTCAAATCAAATAACCAAAAAAAATATTTATTCTATCTGCAATTGCTTTGATTTTGTCATCTGTTTGATTTTAGGAGCTATTATCTCCAGCAACCCATCTTTCATCTTTGCTTTTGCTTTATTAGGATCAACTTCAGCAGGGAAAGGCAATGTCCTGTAAAATCCGCTATAGCTTCTTTCACTTCTATAGATACCTTTTTTCTCTACTTCTGCTTCATGTTTCTTCTCAGCATTAACCTCAACCATATTTCTAGTAATATTCAACCGCACATCTTTCTTTTCTATTCCAGGAAGTTCTAGTTTTGCAATTATTTCTTTTCCTGTATCTATAACATCAGACAAAGGTTGTTTCATTCTTGTTAACCTTTTTCCTTTTTTCTTACTTTTACCTATCATTTTTAGTTCTGGAGATCCGAAAAACTCATTGAACATATTATCCATCTTTCTTTGTATAATTTGCATCTCATCAAAAATATCCTTCATTTTTCTTCACCTCTTGCGTTTCGTTGATTTAAAATCAACAAACAAAGTCTAGAATAAACCAAAAGTATTTAAATGTTACTGTTTTACTAACATAAAAATGGTTTTTCAGAGTCACAAAATAACAATAGTAAGGATAACCAAACCAACCAAACATAACATAAACCAACAATTACAATGGTTTGGAAGCAGCTTAGGACTATTTAGCTTAAGAGATAAAGACAGGTCTTGTTTCAGGATATTCATCGAACTATTGAAAGCTGCAAAACACGAGATCAGACTAAGTTCAGACGAGATATCCTATAGGCTTCATCTGACAAGAGGAACTGTAGTGCACCATCTCAACAAATTGATAGATGCAGGAATAGTCATAAATGAACACAATAGATATACTTTAAGAGTGGATAATCTTCAGTCTTTAATAGAAGAGATAAGAAAAGATATAAAAAGGACAATAGATGACCTTGGAGATATGGCTATTGAGATAGACAATTATTTAGGTTTTTAATATGCAATGCGATATGTGCGGTAAAAATACAGATAATATATTTATAGTAAAGATTGAAGGAGTAGAGATGAATGTATGCAAACAATGCACTATGTACGGCCAATTCATAAGAAAAGTTAGACAAGAACCAAAGCTAAAAGAAACAAAAAGAGAAATAAGCATAGCTCCAAGAAAAGAGACGATATTTGTCATCGACGATAAATACGGCAAAAAGATAAAAGATGCAAGAGAGAAGCTTGGCTTGAAACAAGAGGAACTTGCTAAGAAGTTAAATGAAAGAGAAAGCCTTATACAAAAGATAGAAAGCCAGCATAAAGAACCTTCCATAGATATGGCAAGAAAATTAGAAAAACACCTAAAGATAAAACTTATCTCACAAGAAGAAGTTTCCAGAAAAATAAACAAAAGAGATTCAAGATCCAAAACAGGTATGACAATAGGAGACATGATAAAAATAATCAAAAAGTGAATTATTGCCAACAAATTTAAAAATATATACAAAAAATTTAAATATACAAACTTAATAAATTCTATAAAATACTCAAAAAGAGGTGTTAAAATGGCAGAAAAAAGTTGGATTGATTGGCTAGCGATTGTGTTAGTTATTGTAGGTGCATTAAACTGGGGTCTATTTACAATGGGCTATAACCTGGTTAGCATGATTTTTGGTACAGTTGCTTGGCTGGAAACAACAGTTTACTCTTTAGTTGGACTAGCTGGTTTGTACATGATCTATTATTTCTATAATGAATAAATAGATTATTCTTTCTTTTTTTATTTTCTTTAAAAATCTCATTCTATGTTTATATCATCAAAAGTTGTTTGTTCAGGAAATTCTTCCAATATTTTTATCCCATAAGGATAAGATGAAGAATGGAACAATATGGCCCTGTTGCTATTGTCCTTTTCAAGCCATCTCTTGACATATTTGTAATCATCAGAATTAAATACCCTTACACCTATCACATCAGCATCGATCAATTCAGCATATCCAATAAACTTATCCATCTGATAAAAATCAGTAATAGAAAAATAAGCGATGTCAAATTTAGGATATAATTCACTAAACACCTTAAAGTACAGAGCAGGAGTCGAATAATAACTTATCGCATGCTTATATGAACTAACATCCATAGCCAATATCTTATCATAAGCATCTATAACAATCGTCTGGTTTCCAACCACTATATTTCCACCTTCTTTCTTAATAGGCGGACTTCCCAATATGCTCAATCTCTGATTCATAACCAAAGGAAGATATTTATCTGTAAAACATATTGTCTTTATACCTTCTTCACTAAGATATTTAGCTGCACGTATCTTATCTATATTATCACAGCAACCAATAACCAAACTTGCATTAAGCAGTTCCGCACGTTCAACCAACATATTAATACCATGACTATCTACTATCACTGCAAGGTCTTCCTTAAGAAAACGCGTAGTAGGGTATTTAACCTTATCAAGAGGCACTTCAAACATAAACTTACCTTTAAGATTAGAAGCATACCACACACCATCAAATTTTTTCACTAAAATTCCGGCTGCAGTATGAGGCGTCAATCCCAAATCCTTTATTCTGGCACCTTCATGCCATCCTATTTCTGACTGCAATTCAGACTCATTATAGGTTAATCTTTCCGAAAATACAGTCAATATATCCTCACTATAAGGATCAGCAAACTGCAATCCTAACCAATCTCGAGTCACTCTATCAACCTGACTGACTAAAGTTTCATCTTCAATGACAAAATAATCATCACCTAAAACAAACTCATCTTTTTCAGGTTCATAATAAAGTTCATCAAACAGACCATATTCCGCAAGATGAAAATCCATATCCATCTGGTAAGCTAATTTCCTATCTACCTCTGCCCTAAAGCTGTTGCCTATGCTCTTCCACAAATCACTTGCTTCAAGATAGAAAGCTTTTTTGTTCCTTCCACACCCTATAGAAGCTATAGATTCATAAGCTAAAGCTTTTCTGAATATATTTTCATCTGAAACATTATCATAATACTTCAAAGAAGAACATATAATATCGCTGTCGTTAAGCAATCTGCCCTTGACAAGCAGCATATCTGCTTTTGCGAAAGAATCAGAGACATTTTTCATCAATACATCCAACTCAGCTACATAATTGTAAATATCTACACCATTCGCATCAAAAACATAAGATAAATCCGGAGCATATTTATCCACGCCCCTGTCATAAAGTACATCAAGGATAGTATTGTTTATCTCTCCAGTATAAGCGAACCTATCTATTATTATATCCTCTATTATAATAGTAGGAGCTTCCTCCACACCATATTTGTTCTTGAGTATATCCAATGCAGGCTCATCATCATAATCCTTATCAAAAGACAATATCACAGCCTTATCTCTCATACTCTGGCCTATATCATCAAGAACATAGCCCTGCCTTTCAGAATCATCATTATCAATCTCATAGAAAAAAATAACAGACACATAAGATTTTCCGCATTCAATATTAAAATCCTTAACAAGCACATAAAATTTCATCTCAAGTAAAAAATATTTCCTTTTAAGATAATCAAAATCATTTTTCTTGAAAAAACTTTTTCCTCCGTAATTGGACAGATCCTGTCCCACCTGAGCAATCTCTGATTTAAGTTCATCTATCTTATCTATCATAAGATCACATTTATCTCCGCCAAAAGTATCTATAAAATCCATCTCCATCTTATATGCACGGGAGCTTATCTCATGATCCTGCATTATTCTGGTTATATGATTTATTCTGGCAAAATCCAGACCATAACTTAGCAGCAATCCTAAAGCAAAAATAACTAAAGTAATAACCAAGCTTGTAATAAAAATATATTTTCTTAATTTTTTTTGCTTCATTCTTCTTTTTCACTTAAATCCATATTCATTTTCTCTTTAATATCTGTGTATAGCGCCAATCCATCAAAAGTAGAATTATAATTAAGCACTATAGAAGGCGTTTCAGTTATATTATAATATTCCTGTAAAAAATCAAGTTCAGCAGAGTAATTATATTCTATCGCAAACACCTTAATATCATAATCATCGACTAATCTATCAAGAATATTCCCTTGAAGTTTTGAATGCTCATCATCTGCCCCGTAATAAAAAAGAACAATATTATTCCCTATATCACACTCTTTAGCCAGGCTATAATAAATAATATAAGTCCTAATCTGCATAAGATGGAACTTCCTTTTTAGAACATCATATGAACCATCCCCTATTTTCTGTCTTGCATTTTCTGCTGAAAGCATATTTCCTATTTCAGCTAATTCGTCATTCAACTCATCCAACCTGGTTTTTGCAAAAACACAGTTGCTTTCTGTAATCTCTTTCATCAACTCTTGTTCTATAAGAAAAGATTCAGTGTTCAACTCAGAATCGGTTATCATCTTCTCTATACCGCTTAAGCCGGATCTACCAAAATTCTGGCCTATGATCAATCCAGAAACAAAAATAAAAAACATTATGATTGTCAAAGTTACCAAAATATGCTTTTTGAATTTTTTTTCTACCATTTTTTTTTCACTCCAAAAATATGCTCTAATATCGCACCTATCCAATGCACGCATGTAAGATACGGCAGCAAGAAAAAATATGCCCAGATAGATACAGGGTTCCTAAGTTTTTCATCATTCATCTTATGAGCAACATAAAAAAGATATAATCCTGCTAAAGTCGCTATATATATCGGAAACATTATCTTCATATTATGACCTAAAATGAGATCTTTAAAAGAAGGAATTTCAAAAACATAATTTAAAAGATAATTTTTTATCACCAAATTACGCAGCAGAAACTCATAAAATATTCTTATCAATTCATAACTTATAAATATTACTCCTACGATAAGCAGCACAACACCAAGTATGTTCAAAGGCAGCTGAAAAAAACCCATAAGCCCATGCTTTCTAGAAAAGAACATGTCTTTATACTTTACATGGTTATCGATAAAACCTCTGTACCATCTTATTCTTTGCCGCCACAATGTCATGAAATCAGGAGGCACATTAGTATATGTTATCGCTTCCTCTGCAATACGGATATTATATTTATGGAACTTAAGCCTCAATGCTATCTCAAAATCTTCTGTTATGTTGCCTTCATCAAAACACCCTATATTTTTAAGTATCTTTGTCTTATACAAACTTAATACTCCAGGAGTCATAGCCAATGTTTCGATAGACGCCATCAATTTCCGCGATAATATAGCAATAAGATACTCAAATTTCTGCAATTTCTCATATATATTTTTCGCTTTGTTCACCTTTATAGCGCTTATCACAGATGCTGTATTATTCATACCAAAATAAGGAAGAATATTCCTTAACGCATCTTTATCTACATATGAATCCGCATCAACACATCCAAAAAGCTCAGTAGAGCATTTTTCAAGAGCAGTATTCAGAGCAGCAGCCTTGCCAGCATTTTTCTTGTTTATCAAATCAACATTGTCCTTTTCAGATGCCATAGCTTCAACTACTTCCTTAGTGTTGTCCTTACTACCGTCGTTTACTACAACTATACTTAGCTTATCTTTTGGATAATCAAGCTTAAGCAGCGAATCTATGGTCTTAAGTATAGTATCTTGTTCATTATATGCAGGAACTGCAATGGTAACACTGGGATAATTTTTAAGATATTTATTTTTCTCATCTACCAAAAGATACAAAAAGCTTATCCATACTACAGATATGTACAAAGAAAAGAATGCTATTCCCCACATGATATAATTTATCATTTTCGCATCACTTTCCATAATTCAACAGTTTCATTATGATAAACCTTTCTGAATGTCTCCTTATTTCTCAACAAAAACAACAATCCTTGATCCTTCTTTTTCCAAATATCCGATCTCATCTTATCATCTATCAATATATAGCCTATATCCAATTCTTCAATATATATTTTTGCATTGTCAAGTATCCTTGTCTGAAAAAATTCACTGCTTTTATTTATCTTGGTAAAATAATAGCTTGAATAATATTGATCTATAACAGGCTTTCTCTCAGAAAAATATTCTATCCAGAATCCATTATCTGCACTACTGATTACAAGACTGTCTTTTTCTGAGTTTTGCTTAAGCCATTCTAAAGCACCAATAATATCCTGACTAGGATCCCTGGAATCCAGCATATCCAACATAGAGACATAAGACAACAATAATCCGCAGAATATGGCGATAAGTGTAAGATACTTTATATTTTTGTGCTTCCATTTTAGCTTGATTATACGATATAGACCTAGTCCTGCGAAAAAAGAAACAAGAATATTTGTAAAAACATTTATCCTGTTACCAAGAAAAAAAGAGAATACTAATAAAAGTAACAAATATATACTTAAAATCTTATACTTGTCAAAATTCAAAAACAAATAATATAACGCAAGCATGAAAGCGAATATACTGAATCCTAAAAAAGAACCAAGATCAGATATAAAAGAATAGCTTAAATATGGAACCACTGCAAGATATTCTGTTGTAAGGAAAACATAAAGATTATATAAAACAGCGACCAGCAGGATAGCTGAAAAAACAAAGAATTCTGATATCTTCGCCTTTTCTTTTTTTTGCGAATATAGATAATACACAAACACCAAAAAAATAATAAGAGTATTGATAAAAGGGGAAAAAGCCAGCAATAAAAACAGAAGATAAGAGATTAACCTGAGATTTTCTTTAAAAAATAAGATATAAACAGCCGGCAGCATAAGCATCAATGAAAAATAATTACTGGAGGATATATACAAAGATTTGACAAACAAAGGAGATAAAATAAAGACAGACATAACAAAAAGATATTTATTCTCCTCAACCCTTTTAAGTATCATAAACAAAAATATAGAGCTTATCAAAGCAGCAACAACAGGAAATAATTTAAGGAGCATCAAATCGTCCATCATTTTTGACAAGTTGCCAAGTACAAAAAAATAAGGATTGAAATTTATTTCCCTTGATGTCAAAGCATCATATCTTGCTCCTTCTACATACAGATTAGAAACCCTTAAATCATAATAATTTTCCGAGCCAGGAGCTGGACCATCCATGATATGCAAAACTAGAGGGATAAGCAAAAAAAATAACACAGAAAACATAATTATCTTTCTAATCTTCAACCACCTTGCATAAGTTTTTATATATAATAACATCCTTTTCATATACTGTTTTGAAACAATTGTTGTCAAAAGACTTGACAAAATCTATGCCATAATCCTTTTTCGCATTTTTAGAGAAAACTATATATTTGACATCATATTTATTAAGAAGTTCTACAACATCAGTTATATACGGAGCAGTATATATGACGCGAATATCTTTTAATACCTGGTCAGGATTCTTTATCTTTAAAAAATCATAGTTTATTACATTTTTCCTGTCAGCGATAGCACTTATTATAAAACCTTCTTCCAGCGTAGACAACACAGTAGAATCTTCAGGTATGTTTTCCCTAAGCCAGACCATAGAATCAATTATCTCTTTGGATGGAACATTATCAAGCTCATAATAGGAATATATTAAAGTAGGAAGCAGAGAAGTCAGTGCTATAATGACAACCACACCGACTGTAAAAAAGTTAAGGTAAACAAACTTAGTCCTGCTTATATACATATATGCCTTATGCAAAAACACACCAAAAAGTATTGTCAGAGATACTCCTAATAAAGACAAACCTATTCCTAAATCTATAAGCTTAAGCCATAGTAAAAGCAGAATACCTAGACTGAAAGACATAATAAGATATATATCTTTATTCCTTTCTCTAAAAATATATCTGTATATTATAAACAAGCCTAAAAAGAAAGGCAGCAATCCTATCTTGAATATAGCATCCAGTATATTGAACTGGCTGAAATATTGCGAAAGCAGTATATCTGGAATGTTTCTCCATACCAAAGCATATCCAAGCTTTAGCAAAGATTTTCTATAAATGAGAACATTTAACCATAATGAAAAGAATACTGTAAAAAGTATTATTTCAAACACGGTTTTTTTCTCTTTCAATATTGCAATCTTCACAAATATAAGATATATCAATAGTGCTATGCTTAAGATTATTACTGAAGAAGATGTTAAACTTAAGAGTATAAAGAACAAAATAAAATATCCTGCTTTCTTTCTGTCTATATCCATAAGAAACAACAAACAGCAGAACATAAGAGGTATAACCAAAGAATACACTGATATTGAATTAAATGTTTTTGTAAAATACACAGGAATCAACCCAGAAACAAGAGCAGACAACAAAGATGACACGCTGTCCTTTGTCAGATGTTTCACAATAAAAAAGACTATAAAAACAAGAGAGCATGCAAAAATATTAGGCAGTATCTTTGCAGCTATAATAAGAGGAACAATATTACTGAAAAAAGCAAGTACATAATGAAAAAAAGGAAAATAAATACTATGGACATTACAACAACCTGATTCTGCCATATACATAGGCAGACCAGTATCTGATGTAAACTCTATCCTTTCAAGTTCAAGATAAGCACTGCCATAACTAAAATAAGGTGTCTGAAAAGCGAAATATAACCTTAAAGCTAAACATAATAGAAAGATGATTGACAAAAATACTTTCTCCCTCTTATAAATCATATAATTTACAGAATTAATAATATATTTAAAAAAATATCGCAAACCTTTTTAAATAAAACATTATTTTAATATTTGATGAAAAATAATACAACTTCAGGCAATGAAGTTTTAGATAATCTGCTTCACGGAGGCTTCGAAAAAGACATAGTCACTACAATATACGGACCCTCTGGAAGTGGCAAGACAAACTTCTGCATATCTGCTGTACTTGATATTGCTAAAAAAGGAAAAAAAGTTATCTTTGTAGACACAGAAGGAGGATTTTGCATAGAAAGAATGAAGCAGATGAGTGAAGAATACAAACAGATACTAGAAAACATAATATTCTTCAATCCTACCAGTTTTGATGAACAAAAAAAAGCTTTTGAAAGGTTAAGAAACCTTGTGGATGACAACATAGGCATGATAGTAGTAGACAGCATAGCTATGCTTTATAGGCTTGAGCTTGGTAAAACAGACGACATATACAATGTAAACAGAGAGCTTGGTCAGCAAATTTCATATCTTACAGAAATAGCAAGAAAAAAAAGCATTCCTATAATATTGACCAACCAAGTGTATGCTAATTTTGAAGATAAAAGCAAACTCAACATGGTTGGCGGAGACATACTAAAGTATGGAAGCAAATGCCTTATTGAACTAATACTTGATGAACAGACAAGACAAAGGAAAGCTATTCTAAGAAAACATAGATTCTTGCCAGAAAGCAAGGAAATAAGTTTCAGGATTGAAGAAAAAGGCATACAAAAAGAAGAAAAATAAAGGGAACTTTGCAAAATTAGCAAAAACGTAAACTCTATATATCTACTTGATA
>CAYSVS010000020.1:0-21325 GCA_964434475.1 uncultured Methanosarcinales archaeon | reverse complement strand
ATGGACAAAACCCATTTTATTCTTTAAAAGCTCTAATCTAAGCTATGCACATACTGTGATTAACCACATCAACATCTACTATTGTTTTTTCCATCTCCATCATATCATCATAGCTTATCCGTGGGCATGCAGTATTTACCCAGCATTCTATAAACGGAAAATTTTCTAATTGGATGAAATCAATAGTGTCGCACATGAATATATAGAACTTTTTGTCAGGATATTTTTCTTCTAAATCTTGAGCTTTTTTCATATTATACTGCCCAGGCTTTGTTGTTACTATTACACCAATCTCTTTGCTTGAATAGAATTTGACTAAAGCTGCTTTTTCTTTTTTCTTCAGTCTTTCAATATCTTGTGTTGAAATATGTTTTATTTCTTTAGTAAAAGGGTTATACGAAAAAACATCCTTTTCATTCTTCAATAACAAAGCTTTTGGATGGAACAATCCATCTCCAATGTATAAGAAACAATCAACATCATACTTGTCTAATCCTTGAAGAACATCGCATCCTAAAATCTGTCCGCAATGTTTAGAATGCTTGCCTTTGATTAGCTCAACTTTTTTTCCAGCTTCCTCGATCTGCGTTTTTATCTCTTCAAGCGAATCCAAAAACTGCACACTTGAGCACAATCCAACATTGTTAGGAAGCACAGCTATATTATCCTTATCCAATAAAAACTTATTCTTACACCTTGCTTCTAGGAATATTTTTTTCATGATATTATAACTATATGGTAATATTTAAAAATCTTACTCAATCTTTGCCATCAATTCTTCTGCTAGAGGATAAAGGTTTATTGCATCTTGTTGGTTGTATTCTATTAATGTATTGAATGCTTGTTCATCATTATACTTAATGTATCTATACCACATCTTCATCGCTATCCTTCTTTTATTCTGTAAATCCTCAGGTCTTTCTATTCTCATCGTGTTTTCCAGAACTTTTAGGTTAGTATTATAATTCAATTGTCTTGCGATTAGATATAGGTCGATAACCTTTACATTTGGCATTACACCTGGAAATTTTTCTTTAATTTTAGGTATGTCCCATTTAAGCCCGTTGAAAGTGATTAACAACTCACAATCTTTGAATTCTTCTTTAAGTGTTTGATGATTAAGATTTATTCCTTTTGCAAATGATTTTGCTTCAACAGGTCCGTCTTTTGGTTTATACAATCCAACAACAGTTATATTGCCTTCCCTGTCAACCTCAATATCTAGGCATAAAGCTTTATGCTTATGTTTGTTATAAACTCTTTTCCAATAATTGAGATTATATGTCATACAATCATTGAATTCTTTTCTTTTTTAATATGTCTTTATATGTTGTATTATACTCTTATGAGACAAAAAGTTTTTATTTGGATTCACAATATTGCCTAATTATGAAAAAATATACAGAACAAAGACCTTGGGGCAAGTTTGAACAATACACAGATAACGAAGTTTCAACAGTCAAAGTGATTACTGTGAAACCAAACTCAAACTTGAGCTATCAATATCATAATTATAGGGATGAATTATGGAGAGTGATAGAAGGAGAAGGTATAATAGTTCTTGATGATAAGGAATATCTTGCAAAAAAAGATGATGATTTTTTTATCCCCAAAAAAGCAAAGCATAGAATGAAGACTAAAGATAAAGAATTAAGGGTTTTAGAAATATCTTTTGGCAAGTTTGATGAAGAAGACATAGTAAGATTAGAAGATTCTTATGGAAGGGTTTGATTTATAAGTATTCTTTTTTAATGTTTCATCATGAAGGTATATATTCGTAACAGAAGAGAATTGAGCAGTAAAGTAGATTATTTTAGAGATGCAGGCGTAAATAATTTGCATGTTATTTCTGATTTCGACAAAACTTTAACCAAAGCGTTTATGTATGGTTTTGTCCATACTAGTTCTCAGATAATCAAGCAAAAACAATACTTTTCAGATGAATTTCTAGAAAAAACTAATAAATTATTTGATCATTATCATCCTATTGAAAAAGATTTATCTTTGCCTTTAGAAGAAAAAACTGAGAAGATGATAGAATGGTGGGAAAAAAGTTCTTCTCTTTTCGTAGAATATGGCTTAAACAAGAACATTATCAAAGATGCAGTGAAATTGATCCAATTAAGGGATGGTTGTTATGATTTTATAGATGCTTTAAATTCACACGACATTCCTTTGCTTATTTTTTCAGCAGGCCAAGGAGATGTTATTGAAGAATTTTTTAGATATAGAAAAAAGCTTAATGCTAATCTGCACATAGTTTCCAATTTTTATGAGTATGATGCAGAGGGCATATCTCGAGGATATGATAAAGAAAATATGATACATATTATGAACAAGAATTTTTCTCATGTTAAAAATGAGGATTATATAAAAAAAATAAAAAATAGGGAAACTGTGCTTCTTTTAGGAGATTCTATCAGCGATAAAGATATGTCTCAAGGATTGGATTATGCGAATATTATAGAAGTTGGTTTTTTTAATGATTCTTTAATTGATTTTTCTTTAGATAATTTGATGAAAAACTTAAGATATTATATAGATAAATTTGATGTGGTTATAGCTAATGATGGCGATATGAGATATGTTAATGATATATTGAATAGTATTGTTTCTTGATTTTATCTATGCTTTTTATAACAAAATATATAAATACAGGATTATATAATATTCTTAAAAAGAGGTAATGTTAATGATAATCACAAACATTCATGCAAGACAAGTACTAGATTCTCGGGGAAATCCAACTATTGAAGTGGAAGTTCATAGTGGAAAACATATGGGTAAAGCTATTGTTCCTAGCGGTGCTTCGACCGGTATTCATGAAGCTTTAGAATTACGAGACGGCGGCAAGAAATATATGGGTAAAGGTGTGCTAAAAGCTGTGCATAATGTTAATGCTATACTAAAAAGAAAATTAAAGAATAAAAGATTTACACAAAAAGAGTTAGACAATTTCATGATTAGATTGGATGGCACAAAGAACAAAAGCAAGCTTGGTGCTAATGCAATGTTAGGAGTAAGCATGTCTTTTGCAAGATGTGATGCATGCAAGCAAGGCAGATGGTTGTATGAAGTTTTAGGTACAAAAAGAGTGATGCCTGTTCCTTTCTGCAATATAATCAATGGCGGTAAGCACGCTGCAGGTAAATTAGCGATGCAGGAATTCATGATCGCTCCAGTGAAGGCAAAATCGTTTGCTGAAGCAACAAGAATGTCTTCTGAAATATATCATATTCTGAAAAAGGTTATTGCCAAAAAATACGGCAAAAATGCGGTTCATGTAGGAGATGAAGGCGGTTTTGCACCTCCTGTCAAGGATGCTTATCAAGCTCTAAATTTGATAACTAAAGCCCTTGATTTATCTGGTTACTCTAGAAAAGTTAAGATTGCTATGGATCCTGCAGCTTCTGAGTTTTACAAGAACGGTTATTATGATATAGGTAAGAAATTAAATAGCGAAAAGATGGCAGAGCATTATTATGATCTGATGGCAAAGTATCCTATCGTTTCTTTGGAAGATCCTTTTGATCAGGATGATTTTATTTCTTGGAAAGATATGATGAAACGTGGTCCAAAGTATACTCAGATTGTCGGAGATGATCTGCTTGTTACAAACATTGAGCGCATAAAGATGGCTAAAAAAGAAAAACTTTGCAATGCTTTATTGTTGAAAGTTAATCAGATAGGTACATTGACAGAAGCTATTACAGCAGCAAAGTATGCTATGAAAAATAAATGGCATGTTATGGTAAGTCATAGGAGCGGAGAGACAGAGGATCCATTTATCGCTGATTTGGCCGTTGCTCTTGGCTGCGGTCAGATAAAGTTAGGTGCGCCTTGCAGAAGCGATAGAACAAGTAAATATAATCAATTATTGAGAATCGAAGAAAAGATTGGTAAGAGGGTAAAATATGGCAGATAAAAAAGTTTTGTTGATGATTCTTGATGGTTGGGGAATACGCAAGAGCAAGAAAAATAATGCAATTAAACAAGGAAAAACACCTTATTATGACAATATACACAAAAAATATCCTACTTGTGTAGTGCATGCAGCAGAAAAAAGTGTTGGACTACCGAAAGGCTATATGGGTAATTCAGAAGTAGGACATACGCACCTGGGTGCAGGCAGGATGATTCCCCAGGATTTGTTGCGCATAAACAAGGCGATAAAGGATAAAAGTTTCTTCAGAAACAAAGTATTGAATAAAGCTTTCAAGAAAGTGAAGAAAAAAGGCAAAGCACTGCATCTTATGGGTTTGTTGTCAGATGCTGGTGTACACAGCCATATAGATCATCTTTTCGCTTTGCTGAAGCTTGCAAAAAAGCATAAGCTTAGGGATGTTTATGTCCATGTATTTACTGATGGAAGAGATACACCGACAAAAAGTGGAAAAAAATATATCAAAGAATTGCTGCAGTTTATGAAGAAGAATAAAATTGGTTCGATAGCTTCAATAATAGGTAGATATTATGCTATGGATAGAGATAAAAGATGGTATAGGGAGCATAAGGCTTATGACTGTATAGTCAATGAAAAAGGCAGAAAATTTGATGATCCTGTCAAAGCTATAGACTGGGCATACAAGAACAATGAAACAGATGAATTTATCAGGCCATTGATAATCACTGAAAAGGATCTAGTTCATAAAAATGATTGCTTTGTGTTCTTTAATTTCAGAAGCGACAGGGCAAGAGAATTGTCGAGAGCATTTACTGAAGATAAGTTCAAGAACTTCAAGCGCGAAAATATTCCTGTGGATTTTATATGCCTTACACAGTATGATAAGGATATTGATGCAAAAGTCGTCTTTAAGTCGCAAGAGCCTAAAAATACCTTGGGAGAGATAATGTCAAAAAAAGGAAAAAAACAGCTAAGGATAGCAGAGACTGAAAAATACGCGCATGTAACCTTTTTCTTCAATGGCGGAAGGGAAAATCCTTTTGAAAATGAAGACAGGATAGTGATACCTAGTCCAAAAGTTTCTACTTATGACAAAAAACCTGAAATGAGTGCATATAAGATAACAAAGAAGTTATTGCCGACAATAGGTAAATATGATCTGACAGTTTTAAATTATGCAAATGGAGACATGGTTGGACATACCGGCTCTATGAAAGCAGTAGTAAAAGCAGTAGAAACTGTTGATAAATGCATGAAGAAAGTAATAGAAAAATGTTTGCAGAAAGATGTTAAAGTGCTTGTTACTGCAGACCACGGCAATTGTGAAGAGATGTGTGGCAAATACCAGACGTCTCATACTCTTAATGACGTGTACTGCACTTTGGTGGAAAAGGACAGCAAACATAAGCTAAAGGATGGTGCATTATATAACCTAGCACCCACCATATTGGAACTGATGGATATAAAGAAACCGAAAGTTATGGCAAAGAGTCTATTGTCTTAGATTTTTTAATAGATCTTCTTTTGTGACATAAGTTAGACTAAAAGTTGCCTGCATGACTGCTTTATTATTTTGTTTTATTATTACTGACGTTTTTCCTGTGCCGTTATCCCCTCTGATTCTCATATTAAGAGGATTTAATGAGTATTCTAATTCATAATTTTCATCTATTTTTTTATATTTTTCTAAGATTATTTTAGAATACATAGGAAATAATCCTTTTTCAAATGCTTCATTAGTTCCTTTGATAAATTTTAATTTCCTTTTTGCAGGTAGCAGCTTTTCATTTATCTGTTCCAAAATTATTTTTTGATTATTATAATTGTCTGAATCTTTGCCTTCGTTATTTTTAATATTCTCTAATTTTGATTTTTCTTTATTATACTCTGGCTCTTTTCTTTCTATTATGTCCTGAAATTTTTTCTTTATTCCTGGACCTTGCATCTTTTGCATTGCGGTCCACATATATCCTGAAATCAAACCAATCGCTATAGAGTCTATAGAATATGATTCAGATTGTTTTATTATATCCTTTTCAGGTATTATTGATTCTGTCTTTTTCCAATTTGAAACAATATTGGACAATGTTACATTATAAGCAGGAATTATCTTTTCTTTTGATACTATTCCTATGTCTAAATTTAATACTTGTTTATCGAAGTTGTATGAGGGGATAACTTCCAGCTTATCTTCTGTAAATACCGGAGTTCTAAAGGCCATGTCCAATTTTTTGTAATCCATCTCTTCTAGCTGTGATATCATATACATTGCAGCCAGTACTGGTTGTTCAAAACCTAGTTTTTTCATCGCTTTGGTCTGATGGATCCAATTCTTATCTTTAGTTATATTTAGATAAAGAATTTGTTCAAAAGCCTTTGTCATTATATGAGATTTTTCAAGAATCAATTCTTTTGCTTTTCTTATGCCTGCGATCTTATATGCTGTTTCGCATCCTTTTACTATTTCTATTAGATTATTTACTCCTTGCATAAGATATATGTTGTATATGTTCTATTTATAAATAATTCTATTTTGAAAACTATAGATTTCATCAAAACTTTTTTAAACACTCCTCTTTAAATTACTTTTATGTGCGGAATTACGGGATTATTCAACATAAATTATGCAGATAAGATAGTCTTGAAACAGTTAGATCTACTTAGAAATAGAGGAAAAGATTTTTTTGGTATCTGCAATGAAAAAGATGCAGTATATGATAAAGAACTGAACAATCTCAATATTCAAGGCAATAATATCTTGGCCCATACATTGCATTCTATTGTAGGAGATAAAATACCTCAGCCCTTTGTTGGCAAAGGTAAATTAGTTGCAAATTGCGAAATATACAACTGGAAAGAACTGGATAAAAAATTTGACTTTGACTGCAAAAATGATTCTGAGCTTCTGTTTAATCTTCTTGAAAATAATCCTGTTGAAGAAGTTCTTGATATGCTGGATGGTGTTTATGCTTTTGCTTATTGGAAAGATGGTAAAATCTACGTGGCAAGAGATATAATAGGAGAAAAGCCTTTATTCATTTACCATAAGGATAAATTTCTGTTTGCATCTGAAAAAAAAGTGTTGGCGAAAACATTGGGCAATAAAGAGTATCATGACATAGAAGAGTTGAATCCAAGATTATTATTGAAATATTGCATAAAAACAAATAAATTAGAAAAGATAAAAAGAAATTTTTTTGACATATTTCCTGAGATTACAGAAGATGAAGAAAATATTATCGATGAAATTATAATCAAACTTAAACAAGCCATAAAGAAACGTATTCCTGACCAAAAGTTTGGTATACTTTTTTCAGGCGGTATTGATTCGACCATAATTGCATTCATCGCAAAACAATTAGGAAAGGATTTTATCTGCTATACAAGCGCTTTAGAGCATGGAAATTTCTCTAAAAGCCAGGATCTGGATTTTGCAGAAGAGATAGCAAAAAGATATGGTTTTGCGTTGAAAGCAGCTAAACTTAATCTGACTGAGGTAGAAGAAAAACTCAAGGTTTTGCTGCCTTTGATAGAATCATCCAATGTTATAAAGGCTGGAGTTGGTTTGACTATGTTTGCTGCTTGTGAACAAGCGAAAAAAGATAAGATTAGGGTAATATTTTCAGGATTAGGATCTGAGGAAATATTTGGCGGATATGAAAGACACAAGCTAAGTTCGAATGTAAATAAGGAATGTTTGGCTGGATTAAGGAAGCTTTATGAAAGGGATACTTATAGGGATGATGTAATAACTATGTATAACGATATAGAATTAAGAAGCCCTTTCCTTGACCTTGACCTCATAGAATACAGTCTTAAGATTCCTTCAAAGTATAAGATAGATGATAAAGGCTGCAAGATTGTTCTACGCAAAGCTTCTGAAAAATTAGGTTTAGACAAAAGATATGCTTTCAGAAAAAAGGTGGCTGCACAGTACGGAAGTAAATTGCATAAGGCTATACAAAAATTAGCAGGAAAAGAAAAAAAATCAGAATACCTGAAACGATTCTATGGTCCTGTTAACCAAAAACTAGGCGTATTGTGGAGCAGTGGCAAAGACAGTGCATATGCTGCTTATACCATGAACCAGATGAATTATGAACTGACTTGTTTGATATCGATAAAGAGCAAAAATCCTGACAGCTATATGTTCCATACGCCTAACATTAATCTTGTTGAAAAACAAGCTGAGGCGATGGAATTTCCTCTAATAATAGAAGAAACAGAAGGTAAGAAAGAGATAGAACTTGATGACCTAAGGAAAGCAATAGAAAAAGCAAAACAAGAATACAACATAGATGGTATAGTTACAGGCGCTTTGTATAGTGATTACCAAAGACAGAGGATAGAAAAGATATGCGAACAGCTTGGTCTAAAGGTTTTTTCTCCTTTGTGGCACATAGATCAGGAATTAGAGATGCGAAGCGTGATAAAGAATAATTTTGAAATAATATTTAGTTCTATTGCAGCTTATGGGCTTGATAAAACTTGGCTTGGAAAAATAATAACAAATAAAGAAATAGACAAGCTTTCTGAACTGAACAATAATATAGGCTTAAACATAGCAGGAGAAGGAGGGGAATTTGAAAGTCTTGTGCTGGATTGTCCTTTGTTTATGAAAAAGATAATTGTTAAAGATGCATATATACAGGAAGAGAATCAAAATACCGCAAGATATATTATAGATGATGTTGAACTTAAGCATAAGGAGTGATGTATCTTTTTATTTTTATAATTCTCCTATAGAATATGCTTGTATAATAATCTTTAAAATGTTTTCTTAATAGTGATAGAATATAACCCTGAGATTTAACCTATATAATTAACGTCCTTTCCCATCCTTTGTTTGATCTTCTTCAAGGCGCTTTGTTTGCTTATCTGGGAAAAATCGCCGACTTTTCTGACTGCTTCAGCTTCTAATGTTTTGATTTCTTCCTCTAATTTTTTGAGATTCAGCTTTATATTTAGTTTCTTATTCAGTATCTTTAAGATTTCTCTTGAACCCTTTATTCCTAAATACATAGGATGTCCGAATGTTTCAGCAAGCAGCGCTATAGCAGAAATGTCCTTTTTTTCAGACATTCCTATCATTAACCCTGTAACCCCTACTATGGGTCCTACAACTCCATATAGTTTGTTATTTAGCTTGCATCCTTTCATATATTTAGATATTATTCTTTTGTTGTTTGCAGTACAGTATACTTTAGGTTTTTCAGGAACAGATTGCAGTCCTACCCCTCCTAATGTTATTATTTCTGATACATCTAATTTTTTTGAGATATTCAATAATTCTTCGCAAAACTCATATGAACTTTTTTCATCTATAGGCTGTACATCTCCTACCAGCAGTAGCAGGTCATTTTTCTTCTTGTTGTTAAAAGCGACATAGAACATTTCTATGCTTGGCAGTTCAACAAGATTCTTATCGTTTACAAAAACAGAATGCGGAAAAGTATATGAAAAGAAATCATAAACTTTCTTGGCTTTTAATTCTTCTTTAATAAAATCTATCGTAATCTTTCCTACATTACCTATGCCTGGCAGACCTTCGATAAGGATTGGGTTATTAAGTTCAGGTAGTTTTTTTGGAATTTGTTTTATCTTCCAGGTCATAGTCAATTTTCAAATTGTTCTTTATTTAAAAACCTATCGGTATGAAATAATCACTAATCAGTAAATAAATCCGTTATATTTATAAGTTTTTATCCTTTATTTATTTTAAAAAAGATTCTGGTGTTAATTACAAACTGGTTATTATAACCTTTTGCTTTTCAAGGGTTTTCAGTTTGTAATATTAAAAATTCCTATTGTGTATCAAAAAAATTTGGCGTATGTCCTGTAGCTTGCTACATTGATTGGTCATATTTTAGGAATTTTTATTGATTTAGAGGGATATGAGTGAATAAACCTATAGCATTTACTATATTGATTGGAATATTTTTATTAGGCTGGCTTTCAAATAGTGTATACAGCCAGATATATTTTGAAAATATAGAAGTGCCTTATGCTTTGGATTTTAATAGGGAAAAAAGTTCTCCTGGTGACTGGATAAAAAAAGATAAGATACACGTTTATGAAGACCGGATAATAATAGATGTTAAAGATGCAGAATGGGCAGAATTTACTGATACTAATTCTATGGACCCATTTTTAGATGTTTCTTCTAACAGTATAGAGCTTAAGCCAGAACATGAAAATAATCTGAGTATTGGAGATATTATATCTTACAGAAGCAAATATGCTAACGGCCTTATAATACATAGGATAATTGAGATATCTGAAGATGATCAAGGATGGTATGCTGTAGTCAAAGGAGACAATAATCCTCAGCCAGATCCTGGAAAGATACGGTTTGAACAGATTGAAGGTGTGTTGGTAGGGATATTGTACTGAAAATGCTTGGTTTGAGCTTATTGATGAAGCTCATTAATTTTTTAAAAAGGCGTAGCGTTCTTAATATGATGAATTTGAGGATATAATCTTGATATATAGAGAAAGATTATATAGTGTATTGCACTCAAAATAATGTTTTCCTTATAAGAATATGGTGAATATTGTTGTTTATTGATTATCTAAAGCAAAAAAAATATATTTTATTCTATGTGCTTCTTATCATTTCTTCTTCAATGCTTATGTATATTATTTTAGGTATCATAAAAAGATGACCAGTATATTAAAAAAATAGGGGAGTTTAAAAACAAAGAGGATTATTTTGATAAGATGTATACTGATATAAATGGCCATATATATCTTGATATCAATAATGATAAGATTACTGAAGAATTTTAAATTTATTTACCAAAAGGAAATATATTATTTGAGAATGATTTAATGTACTATATATTGTTTATCAACACATAAAAAAGAATAGAGAATATACAGGTATTTCCAACTTTAAAAACAGCTTTGATAAATTATGATGATAATACTTTATGTACCAAAGCATTTGTACGAAATACTAGAGATTATCCTTTGGATGAAACAGCAGCTTATATTGATAATAAAATATAGAGAAAAGCTCAAGCTTTTATACAAGCTCCGTCATTGCATCCTTTTTCACAAAAATGCGTGACGCTTTTTGCCATATCTCCCTGACAGTAATATTCTACCACTTTTTTACCTTCACAATAATCTATATATTCCGAATCTGTGTTCGCACCCTTATTTTTTGATGTTATCATTTTCCCTTTTGTGAAATAATCCTTGCCGTCTGCGTCATTGCATGCGTCTAAATGTGCGGGAACTTCCAGTCGGGATGGTTTTTCAACTCTTGATTGTTGTTGTTCAATCTGATTTTCTTGGCTTTGTGTTGTGTTTTTCAGTTCTGGGCTCATATTGAATGAATATAGTATAAGTACTACAGCGAAGATAGCCAATGCAACATTTAAAGAATGATCTGGTTTTACCTTTTTTGTTATTTTTTTGTTCTTTTTTCTAGTGCTCTTTTTTGCCATGAAAACACCTCTTTTGTTAAATGATATATCTTATTCTTTTTATATATTTTTCTATAATATCTGATAGAATCTCATAAAATTTTTAAATCAATACAAAAATCTATGTTCCTGAGGTGTTTTGCTATGAAAAAAAACGTACTTATCATTGAAGATGAAGAGAATATAGCTAGAGCCGAGGGTATTATTCTGGGAAATGATTTTAATGTACATTATGCTGCTGATGGTGAACAAGGATTAAAAAAAGCAAAAGAGCTGAAGCCGCACTTGATTATCCTGGATCTTATGCTGCCTAATCGCGGTGGATATGATGTCTGTTATCATCTAAGGCAGGATGAAGAGACAAAAGCTATAAAGATATTGATGGTTACTGCTAAGAATCAGCAATTAGATGAGGATAAAGGTGTTTTGGTCGGAGCTGACAGATATTTGACAAAACCTTTTGAACCTGAAGATTTATTGGGTTTGGCAAAGGAATTGGCTGAAGATGATTGATAATGATTGATGTTTTGCATTCTTTTTTTAGATTTTTAGGTCAACCTTCTGGAATTCTTTTCAAGAATTTCATATATTTGCTAATATTTACTCTCATAACTTATATGATGATTTCAGAGTATAACCGGAGCAAAAAGCATGAATATAAATATCTTATTGTTGCATTTTCTGCGTTGTCTTTGCAGGCTTTTGTTAATTCTGTGATATTTTTTTTTATGATTTTTTCAAACTTTGACTGCAGCAATATAAATGCTTTTATGCCTTTGACCCATCACGCATTAGAATTGTTCGCTTTGGTGCTTTTGTCCAATGCATTCATATATCCTATGATCCAGAATAAGGTTAAATTGAAGAATGATGTTTTAAGGGACTTTTTTATAATTTTATTTTTTACCTTTTTTGTTGGATTTATGTGGATAATTTCATTGACCAAAAACTATGTGGTGTTTGATCAATATCCGGGTTTTGCAATATTTCTTGTACTTAAATTATTGATACTTGGAAAGCCTATGTTTGGATTATTTTATACTTCTGAAAAACTAAAATATAAGCTTAATATCTTTTTAGCATTTTTCCTGTATTCTGTAGCGCCTTTTACAAGCCTGCTCAATTATATTTTTTTCAATAGCTCCTCGGCAAGATTAGGCGTATTTGTCCAGCCTTGGCCTTTTCTGTCTGCTATTCTATTCACCAGGGCAATATATCTTAAGCTTGTAGACAAGGTTTTTTTGAAATCTAAGCTAAAGGAGTCTCAACTTAAATACAAGCATGAAAAGGAATTGAACAGGATGAAAGATGACTTTGTCTCTGTTGTTTCGCACGAATTAAGAACACCATTAACTTCTATCAAATTATATGCGTCAATGCTGAAGAATAAGTCTTTAGGCAAAATAAGCAAAAAACAAAAAGAAGCATTAGACATTGTTGGTAAGGAAACAGATAGATTATCTAACTTGATAAACGATATTTTGGATTTGAACAAACTTGAATCCAATAAATTAAGTTTGTGTTTAGCAAAATTCAACCTCAAAGAATTGAATAATCCTATTTTTTATGGGTTAGCTGAAAAGAAAAAAATTTCAGTTGATTTCAAATTTCCTAAAAATACAGAAGTTGTCTGTGATCCTGATAAGATCAAGCAAGTATTCATTAACATTATAAGTAATGCTGCTAAATTCACAGACAAAGGCAGTATTTATGTGACTTTTAAAAACACTTCAAAACAATGGCAGATGATAATTAAGGATGAAGGTAAAGGGATAGCAAAAGAGCATCTGCCTAAATTATTTGATAAGTTTTACCAGATCACAGGAGATCATATGACTCGTACTGTAAAAGGTACAGGACTCGGTTTGGCGATAGTGAAGAAGATTGTTGATATGCATAATGGCAGCATAGAAGTCGACAGCAAATTAGGGAAAGGAACGACCTTTATCTTGATTTTTCCTAAGATATAGCCTCGATAAACCATATACTTTAAATATTATTTGTGATTTTCATAATTCATGTCAAAGTTAAAGGTTGGCGGACAAGCTGTGATAGAAGGCGTTATGATGCGAAGTCCGCATTATGTTGTCACTTCTGTAAGAAAGCCTGATGGTAAGATTGTTTCAAAAAAAGAGAATCTTAAGCAGTATGCTAAATTTTTCAAGATTCCTTTTATCAGAGGTATCGCAAATCTTATAGATATGCTTGTTATAGGTATGAGAAGTTTAACGTGGAGCGCAAACCAAGTAGAGGAAAAGGAAGAGGATCAACTGAGTGCAAAAGAGATGTTTATGCTTATTTCTACTTCTTTATTGTTTGCTGTTCTGATATTTATAATAGTGCCTTTTTATCTTACTAAACTGATGACATCAAGCACAGGAACATGGTTCAATATATTGGATGGTTTCATAAGAATTGCAGTTTTTATAATCTATATCTATGTGATATCTTTGATGGAAGATGTCAAGGTATTGTTTCAGTATCATGGTGCAGAGCATAAAGCAGTACATTGTTATGAGCATAGTAAAAAATTAAATGTTGATAATGTTAAGAAATATACTACTTTGCATCCTAGATGTGGCACTGCTTTTATAGGTGTAGTTCTTATCCTGAGCATATTCATATTCGGCATTGTTAAAAGTCCTGTCTGGTATTATAGGCTTGGTTCAAGGATACTTTTCATACCTCTGATAGCATCCGTATCATATGAAGTACTTAAGCAGGGAGATAAATATAGACAAAATATTTTTTTTAAGATTCTCATATATCCTGGTATTTATCTGCAGAAGATAACCACAAAAGAGCCGAACAAGAAACAGATACAGGTTGCGATAGATGCTCTCAAGAAAGTTTTAAATATGGAAGCGAAGTTAAGTACCAAGGCAAAATGATAAAGATTATCAGAGATTTAAAAACATTATGGATAGTCGACATAATTAAAAGAAAAAAGGAAACGCCTTTTATTATCTTTTTATTCTTTTTGTTGGCTTTTGCATTGTCTAGATTGGTGGTTGTATTTTTTCCAGGATTCAATGTTCTTGGTTTGGGTTTTGTTAAAACATATCATATTCATCATTATTATTGGGGTATAGTTCTGCTGCTTGCTGCAGGATGGATATCTTTTGTTACAGACAGCATAAGGTTGAAAAGAGTTGCTGCAGGGATATATGGTTTTGGATTCGGACTTCTTATAGATGAGATTGGTTTGCTCTTGACTTGTGGCACACAAGGCCTGGGCTGTGATTATTGGACTAGGGTCACTTATGATATTGTTACATATATCGTCGTATTATTCCTTATCATAATATACTTTGAGCCTTTTTGGAAAGTTTTTCATACAAAAATATTAAGAAATATCCATAATACTTTCAAGGTTTTTTATTTCAAGAAAGGCAAATAACTTTACACTCTTATATATCTAAAGTATAGAAATTTTTAAATATTAGTTGTTTACTTTTTCTTTAAATAAAGAGAGGTAATGAACATGGATTATTTAAGTCAAGCTCAAAAGGATTTAGAAGTAGCGAAAACAATGGTAAATAATGGTATTTATCCTAATATAGATGATGCTCTTAAAGAATTACACCATAAAAAGGAAGAAGAGCATAAAGAGCCGCAGCAAGATGTGAAGCAAGATGTGAAGCAAGATGTGAAGCAAGATGTGCAGCAAGATGTGCAGCAAGATGTGCAGCAAGATGTGAAGCAAGAGCAAAAAAGCGAACAACAAACTATTGCTCAAACTCAACAGCAAACTATAGATCCTGAATTATTAAAAAGGGTTGCAAAGCTAGAGCAGGTGTTGCAGGATTTTGGCAAATATTTTGTGGAATTCAGAACAAATATTGAATCAAAGATGAGTTCTTTACAGAAAGATATAAACGCTGTAAACTCAAGGATAGATAATATAAGTTCATCTAAACCTGAAACTTTGGGTGAGAGGTATGAACAGACTAATAATCCGCAGCAGAAACAATCAAACCCCGAAAAAAAAAAAGAAGAACCATATAATCAAAGAAGAGGAGACTTTACTTCTGATGATGTGCAGATAGAGAACATATTCTCAAACGCTAATGGTAAGATGACGAAGAAATAATATCTTATTTTTTTAATGATTACAAAATTCTATAGAAAAAAATAATGGTAAAGAATTTAATGAAATTATTGATTACCATAAAAAGAGTCTCATAAAAGAGAAATTATTCTTAGGATAAAGAGGTGATGGTATCTCACATATAATAAATTATTGTGCTATTGTACCTATACATATT
The DNA here is from genome assembly GCA_964434475.1 of uncultured Methanosarcinales archaeon. Taxonomy (GTDB): domain Archaea; phylum Nanobdellota; class Nanobdellia; order Woesearchaeales; family CAYSVS01; genus CAYSVS01. The sequence continues at coordinate 5,720 of CAYSVS010000020.1, read as the reverse complement.
TCAAACGTGACAGAAGACTGCAGGGATGATTTAGAACAATTTACCTATTTTTTGTAGAATTTCTCTCTAATTTAAAGTAGCCTCTTTCCTAAATGTTTGTTACATGTATTTTTCTGCAAGCACATCAAACAAAAAATATATTATCTTATCTGCAGCATAATTAAAAGGGGTGCCTATTGTCTTGCCTATATAGAAAGGTAATGTGTTGCCTTCTATTTTATCTTCGGTTGAATAATATCCTTTCTCAAATTCTTTTGGAAATGTACTTACCATGTATTCTAATGTTTCGAACATATATCTTATATGTGTATTTTATTTATAAAACTAACTATTGTTTAGTCCTGAGAAAGTGGTTAAATTATCCTCTTCCTCTTTGGCTATAATACAGTTCCTCGACTAGTTCTATGTCAGAACATTCATCTGGAGCTCTGTCTTCCCTTAGTCTGATAACTCTTGGAAATCTTAATGCATAGCCTGAAGAATAAGTTGGCGACTTCTGTATCTCTTCAAAGTTTACTTCTATGACAATCTGAGGTTGTATTTCGACTTGTCTTCCTTTTTCATCGAGTATCAAAGGCTTCAACAGTTTAGTTAGTTGTTCAAAGCTTAACCCTTCTCCAGATTTTTCCTTGAATCCAGTGCCTACTTTTCCTATTTCCAAAAATTCTCCGTCATCACGACAGGCTAAAGTAAATGAACTTAGCCATTTTCCTCTTTTACCTGTGCCCCATTCTGCATTTACTATGACAAGATCCAAACTCTCCATCACTGGTTTGATCTTTAAGCCATAACCTATCCTAGCTCCTGGTTTATAAGGAGCATCCAATGATTTGGCCATTACTCCTTCTTCTCCTGCTTGTAATGATTCTTGGTAGAATGCATTGGCTTCTTCTTCTTTTTCAGTTATTAATTGTTTTGCCAACAAGATTTTTTTATTTGCTTCTGTTGTTATGTTCTCAAGTATTTTACGTCTTTCTATGAAAGGGGAATTAAGCATACTTTTGCCGTTATACTCCATTATGTCAAAAACAGTGACTACAACAGGATAATCTTTAGCCATCTTGTCTATATCATATTTTCTTTTTATCCTTTGGCTTATGCTTTGAAACGGCAGATATTTTCCTGTCTTTTTATCATAACCGACAATTTCAGAATCCAATATGTAATTTTCACAATCTATGTGTTCCTTGACAAATTTTATTACGTCAGGAAACTGGGTAGTAACATCTTCTAACCTCCTTGTAAATAATTTAATCTTATTTTTCAGTCTGTGTATGTTGAGCCTAAAGCCGTCATATTTATACTCCAGAGCCATCGGTCTTCCTAATCTTTCAAAAGCATCCTTTATATCTTTAGCTTTTGGGTAAAGCATGACTTTTATCGGATTCAACGGCTGCATCTCAATATCCTTTAGACCTTTCAACCCTTTTTCTTTGATTTTCTTAGCAGTCAATGACAGATCATTAGATATGTCTATTGCGTTCTGTATCTTGTTTATGATGTGGTCGTATATGTTTCTTGCTGATTTTTCATTATCTGTCAGGATAATATCGTATTTATGCAATTCAGAGTTATCTATTTCTTTGAAATTTTTTACTCTCAATACTTTGAAATTGTCAAACTTCATCTCTAACTTGGTATCTAGTGCATTTTTGCATAATATGCATTTTTTTGTTTTTGGAACAAATTTTTTGCATTCTTTACAGTAGAACATTACCCCATATACAGGTGGAAGATATGCCCACGCAATAGCATCTCTTATAGAGCTTTCTCCTACTCCTACTCTTAGATCTTCGAGTATAAGTCTTGTGATATATTTAGCTTCTGCTGATTTTGCACTTGTATAGAGCTCTGCTATAAGCTTGACCTTTTGATCTACACTTCCTGCTCCAGTCATCTCTGCTAATTTCCTAATATTGTCTACTATTTTTTTCACGCTTAATTTCTTGCTGAACAAAGTTGATTGATTTTTATTTTCAATCAGATTGTTTGCAGCCTCTCCCAAATCTCCTGTATTTTTCCATTCTTTTTCTATAACGTTGGCACTAAAGCCTGTTGCTATACTTATTGCCTTGATAACATACTTGTCAGAAACTCCTATCTTTCTTTCATCCCATGGAGGAAACACTTTGGCCTGCAGCAAAGGCATCACAATATCCAATTCCTCTTTCTTGCAATCCTTCAGGAATTCAGCAATAAAATATGTCTTATCCAGCCTTTTTGTAGTAGAATTCAATTTCTCATATAGCTTAATTAATTTAGAGTACTGCATAAAGTTTAAATATCAGAACTCATTTAAATACCTTATGGATGCAATAGATTGTATAAGAACGAGAAGAACCATCAGAAAATTTATGGATGTACCTATTCCTTTTGAGACTATAGCTAATATCGTCGATTGCGGTAGGCTGGCTCCAACAGCAGGGAATCTTATGAATTTCAAGTTTGTTGTTGTATTTGATCCAGGTAAAAGACGAGCGTTAGCTGATGCTGCACTACAGCAGTATTGGGTTGCAACAGCTCCAGTAATCATCGTTGTTGTAGCTGAGCCTATAGTGGCAAAAAGATATTATGGAATTAGAGGAGAAAGATTATATTCTGTGCAGAATTGTGCTGCTGCTGCTGAAAATATAACACTTGCAGCTCATGCATACGGCCTAGGAAGCTGCTGGATAGGAGCTTTTGATGAGAATATGGTAAAAAGAATATGCGGAATTCCAGACGAGCACAGACCTCAAGCGATAATACCTATAGGTTATCCTGACGAGAAAAATCCTATGCCTCCTAAATATCCTATAGAGAATATGTTCTATTTTGACAGCTGGAGATCAAAGATAAAGGATGTTGTCGCATATTTTGGCTGGACCTCAGTTAAGATACAGCAGATGCTTTCAGGAATGAAAGGCAAGCTTAAGGATCTTCCTGGCAAAGTGAGCAAAAAAGTGAGCGACATAAAAGAAGAGATAAAGAAAGCGAAAGAAGAAGATTGATTCTTTATTATGATGGAGTGTCCAAAGACGCCAATTAACCAGTGAGTTAATATTCTATTCGTAAGATAATATTGTCAGCAGATTAGTATTCTTTAGATTATGTTTCAATTGAGCGAACGAGTCTTGTGACGCATCTGTTTTAGGATAAATTTTATAAATTATCTATTCTTACTCTCTTACAAGGGAAAACTTGGTTCTCATAAAGTTCTTCAATCTCCCTTGGAGGATGAAAAAATGAAAGCAAGATTAGAAGAAATATTACATATAGAACACAACTCAGGAGATCATATATGTGTTGGACATACTAAAGGCACTCCGTATAATACAGGCACAGAAGTAAAATACAGCTTTGGCGTAAGAGAAGACATCGAAACGATAAGGAACGGATTCCAATTAGTAAACAGGTCTTCAAGCCATTATGCAGATATCAGTGCGGTTGTTATGAATAATTGCGGCGCGTATAACCAAGGAGATAAAATTTCGGTAAGGATAGAGACAAGAAAACTATACAGCAATCATTTTGCAGGCACAAGAAAAAAAGTGACGCAAGCCATAAAAGATGAGTTTGACATCGATGTATCTTTGCTTGTACAACAGAACCCAGTCATAGATGTTAGCGACGAGATGAATAGATATCATTATATGCATACACCTGATGATTATACTGTGCTTAATGACTGTATAACCCAAGCAAAGAATAAATAATAATTATTTATTTTTTATCTTCTTATATACCATTGAACAGCCCTGGGTTCATGATATCCGCTCAATAAAAAAGCATTCCTGTCTATCATAAGATGGTATGCTCCGTGTTCTGAAATCATATGATCTATAGTTATAGGAACACTGGATGTTATCTCCTTTAATGCATTGCAGATATCATCATCAATAAAATGGCAGTCTTTGAACTTTATCTCCCCTTCAGATTCTATGATATCAACTATTGCATCTGCAACATCATTTCTGCCTTTATCATATTTATTTATCGCAGGTTTGAACATTACAATACCTAAAGGTAGCCAACCTTGTTGATATCTTGATGCAATATGTTGGCATATCTTTTTCTGACTGCGATATTCTTTAAACATTTCTACCCCCTTTTCCTTGTAGGTATCCAGAGGTGTTTTTCTTATCATAAAGAAAGAAAATCAATGATGATTTAAAAGTTTAATCTGCTTTAACATAATAAATAAGAAAAAATGGTGTGGGCATAGTTTGGGTTGGGGGTGACTGATAAGAGTCAGAAATATGCCCACACACCACTAAAGAGCATGAAAGGCACACTTCCAAGCCTTGAAAGTGTGCCTGATTTTATATACTTTTATCTTACTATTTCTATGCCTAATTCGTCGCTTATCTGTTGTGTTTCTCTACTTACATGTCTTGAATCCACTTTTCCTAGTATCCAAGGAGATTTAACGCCTGTTATGATTGTCATAACTGTCATCTTTCCTTTCATCTCTTCACTTACTCTAGCTCCCCATATTACGTTTGCATCTTCATCTAATGTTTCTGTAACTAATTCTCCTATTTTGCTCACTTCGTCCAGTGTCATATCTGGTCCGCCTGAAATATGGATCAATGCTCCTGTAGACCCTTCGTAGTTTATATCCAATAGTGGATTACTTAATGCGCCTTTTACTGCTTCATCTACTCTGTTGTTAGTGTCGCTGCTTCCAACTCCGATAGCTGCAACTCCTCCGTTTGTCATTATAGCTTTTACATCTGCATAGTCTAAGTTAACTAAACTAGGAACAGCAATTGTTTCAACGATTCCTTTTATCATAGTAGCTATCAATTCATTAGCTACAGCAAAAGCTTGTTGAATAGGTAGATTACCTGCAATTTTCACTAATCTGTTGTTATCTATGACAATAACAGTATCGCTAACTTGTCTTAGTTGTTGTAGACCGAATTCAGCCTTATCAACTCTAGCTCTTTCAATCTTGAATGGCATGGTGACTGTACCTATAACTATGCTTCCGTTGTCTTTTGCAACTTGAGCTACTACTGGTGCAGCACCTGTTCCTGTTCCTCCGCCCATACCTGCGCAAACAAAACACATATCTGCTGATTTTATTGACTCTTTTACGTCTGCCATGCTTTCTTTGGCTGATTCAGCGCCTTTTTCAGGGAATCCTCCGCAACCTAATCCTCTGGTTGTGTCTCTTCCTAATAGAAATTTCCTGTCTGCTTCAGTTATGTTAAGATGTTGTTGGTCAGTATTGCACGCTATTATTTCAGCGCCTTTAACACCTTTTTTGTATAGCCAGCCAACCATATTGTTGCCTGCTCCGCCAACACCTATGACTTTGATGTTTGCTTGTCCTACTTGCAATTCCTCGAGATTCATGTCTTCAGAGGTTTTCATTGCATTTTCAATGATAAAATCCATTTTTTTCTCTCCCCCTTTTTATTTCTTTTTGGATATGTATACTAGAGTATAATAATCTTTATATACTAAATTGTGTATACTCTATCTAAGAAATAGACACACTATTTCGTTAAAAACGTCTTATTTAACGCCAAAATTGTTAAAAAACACTTATTTGAGGTTTTACGGACCTTAAATGAATTTTTTTGCTTTAAAATCGAGTTTTCCGCCAAAAAAACTTGATTTTTTCTTTATTATATAATATGCTAACTTATATTTAAATGTTTTGATTGTATATTTACTATGTACGATTTGAAAATTCTTGCAATTTCTATATTTATTAATTTTGCAATATT
>CAYSVS010000019.1:0-21327 GCA_964434475.1 uncultured Methanosarcinales archaeon | reverse complement strand
TGTACTGGAGAATATAGATGCGATGATTTCAAGAATTATTAGCTATGCACATACTAATCACAACAAAGTTTAAATAATACATCTTAAAGTTCTTTGATAAGTGATATATGTTGTATGATGTAATAATAGTCGGAGCAGGGCCTGCAGGCCTATTTGCTGCAGACACTCTTTCTGCACAAGGTAAAAAAGTAGCAATATTTGATAAAGGAAGAGATATAGAACAAAGAATATGCCCTAAGGAAAATAATCCACAAGCAAAGTGTAATTGTAATCCATGCAACATATATTCAGGACTAGGAGGAGCAGGAGGCAAGTCAGACGGCAAGTTGAACTTTCATCCTAAAGTAGGAGGAGATTTACACGAATTTACTAAAGAACCTGAGAAGTATATTGATATTGTTGATAATGTTTTTACAGAACTTTCCGCTGTCACAGAATATTCGACAATCAATGGAGAAGCTGAAAAACTAGTTTATAAAGCACTGCAAAACGGACAGGAATTTGTAGTGATAAAACAAAAACACATAGGCAGTGATAAATTGTTTGGCGTCATGAAAAACTTCAGGGAAAGGCTGAAGCAAAAAAATGTCGAGTTTTTCTTCAATAATGAAGTAGAAGACATCATAATAGAAAACAAGATAGTAAAAGGCTTAAAAATAAAAGATAAAGAATATTATGCAAGATATATTATACTGGCTCCAGGAAGAGAAGGCAGCCAATGGTTCAAAAAAATAGCCTACAAACACAATATATTTCTGACTCATCTGCCGATAGATATAGGTGTTAGAATAGAAACATTAAATACTATAACAAAGCCAATAACAGATATGCAGTATGACCCGAAGATCAGGATGTTATACAGGGATGCGTTGATAAGAAATTTCTGTACAAACCCTGAAGGGTTTGTTGTTACTGAAAACTACGGAGATTATTATCTAGTGAATGGCCATGCAGAAAAAAACCGTAAGAGCAAAAACTGCAATTTTGCTGTACTTTATAGAGTAGAACTAACAAAGCCAAGAACAAATACATCCGAATATGGTATGAATATAGCCAAAATGTTCAATCATCTTGGCAGAAAAAAGCCAATCGTGCAAAGATTGGCAGACCTTAAGCTGGATAGAAGATCGACAGAAGAAAGATTAAAGATGTCTAATGTAAATCCAACATTGAAAGATGCGATTCCAGGAGATATCAGCTTGGCAATGCCTGAAAAGATAATGAAAGGTTTATTAAAGTATCTCGAAAGGTTAGACGTGATAATGCCTGGAATATACAGAGGAAATAATACCTTACTTTATGCACCTGAAATAAAATTTCAATCAATGCGTGGAGCTATTGACCAAAATATGGAATCACAAGTTAGCGGATTATTTTTAGCAGGAGACGGATGTGGACAAACAGGCGGTATTGTGCAGGCCGCAGTAACAGGAATATTAGCAGCAGAAGGCATAATGAAGAAAAAGATTTAAAAGAACTCTAATTTTTAGAAAAATTATGACGCCAGAAATCCTTGCACCAGTAGGAGACAAAGCCATGTTAGCTGCTGCTATAAACGCAAAAGCAGATGCTGTTTATTTTGGTGTAAAGGGAATGAATATGCGTGCAGCTGCTCGTAATTTTGAATTGAATGAATTAAAAAGCATTGTAAAGCAATGTCATGATGCAAATGTTAAAGCTTTTCTGACTGTAAATACTATTGTTTATGATAATGAGTTGGAAAAGATAAAGCAGATTCTGCAAGCTGCTAAAGAAGCTGATATTGATGCAATCATCTGTTGGGACACAGCTGTAATAAAATTATGTGATGAATTACAGTTGCCGATCAACATATCAACACAAGCATCTGTAAGTAATTTTGAAGCTGTAAAATTATATGCAAGATTAGGAGCAAAAGCTGTTGTATTGGCAAGAGATTTAACATTAGAACAGATAAAATATATCAAGAAAAAGATTGTTGAAGAAAAATTAGATATTAAGATAGAATGTTTTATACATGGTGCTATGTGTGTTGCAATATCTGGAAGATGTTTTATGTCGCAATTTGTTTTCGGCAAAAGCGCAAATAGAGGAGAATGCCTACAGCCATGCAGAAGAGAATATATAATTGAAGATGTTGAAAAAGAGTTTAAGCTAAAAATAGGAAATAATTATGTGATGAGTCCAAAAGATTTGTGCACAGTATCTATAATCGACAAACTTGTTGAAGCAGGCATAGACATTTTCAAGATTGAAGGAAGAAACAGAAACCCAGAATATGTTGATGTATGTGTTAAAAAGTATAGGAAATTACGTGATGAATATCGCAATATTAAAGATAAAAATAAAAGCAAAGAAATAATAAAAGAAAATAATGAAAAACAAAATAAAGAAAATAAAAAAGAAATATCTGATGAAAAAGATAAATCTGCATTTGAAACAAGCAAAGAAAATGCGATCAAAGAATTGGAAAAAGTCTACAATAGACAATTCCATACTGGATTTTATTTAGGAACTCCAACAGCCGATGATTTTCATGATAGGTATGGAAGTGCATCAAAGACAAAAAAACATTTTATCGGGACAATAAGGAATTTCTTCAAGAAGATAGATGTAGCTGAAATCATGATAGAAACTGGAGAGATTAAGGTTGGAGATAAGATAATGATACAAGGCCCTACAACAGGAACATTTGAACAACAGGTTAAAGAAATGCAGATTAACCATAAGAACATTGATTCAGCTAAGAAATCTCAAAGGATTGCAATAAAGGTTGAAAAACAGTGCAGACCAAATGATAAGGTGTTTACTCTCTCTTATTAATCCTGGTGTTTTCTGCCCAGATCCTTCTTCTCTTTATCCTGCAGTCATAGCAGTACTTTCTCATTGGAGAAAAGCTCTGAATTTTTGCGCCACAGTCTATACAAGTTCTTAATTCGTCCCCCATCTTAACCAATACACAGTGATGAATGTTTATAAATGTAACTAGTTTAACCTATATAAAGTGGTAACCTAAAAGGGACGGTTTATTATTCTTTTGTCTCTTATAAGTGGTTAAAAACAAAACATTTATATAACAATAAAGCATATATTATATAATAATGAAAGAAGTTAAACCATCAACAGAAGATTTGAAAAAATGGAAGAATTCCGATAATTCTGAAGATAATCAATTAGAGTGGTTTTTAAGTTCTATTGTCAAGCAGTTTAAAACAGAAGAATCAAAAAGCATAGATATACCTAAAGATAAAAACAAAATCTTTAGCTTAGATGAAAAGATAGAGCTTCTTAAGGAAGCAGATATACGTAAGCATATAAAATATTATGAACATAGAAAGAAAAGGAAGAAAGATAATAATGATAAACTCGATACGGCAAACATTTTACTGCGTGCAGAAGAATACGTAAATGAATGCTACTTAGGTCTTAGACTCGAACGTATTAATTTTAAGAAATGGGAATTTGAAGGATTTTCAAAAAATGAAGATAAAGAAGAATACACTAATTTACACAAAGCAATGAAACTTGATACGATAATCACGATAGACAATGAAGAAACATCGCATCCTGAATGCTACTATTATCCTAATGTACGGGATGTGATGGAAACATTAGATAAAGAAAACACATTGCTTTTTGGTGTAAATAAAGAGGATTTTATAGATGATATCGATAACCTAAACCATGCTGAATTAGGAAAAAAAACTTTAGCAATAATCAATTCAAACCATCTGAAGCCTGGTGAAAATATCTCTAATTTTGAAAGAATTGCAAAATGGATGGATGATAAAAATATAGAAGAAAGATTCTATTTTGTTCAATATGAAGATTTAGATGATTTCAACAAAAATATAGAACTTCAGAATTTTTTTAGCGAAAACAATATTAAAAGATATGAGATAAATCATTCGTCTCTAAAAAACCATTATCCTACTTTAGTGCATTATCTTAACCATTCAATAAACGGCCATATTAAAAGATATATGACTGAAGATGACATAAACTTCTCCAAGAACCACGAACGTGCAAAACACATCTGGCCTGAATATGTGAAATACATAGATTCCTCGCTAAGAGGTAATTCACAAGAAAAGATTAACTATAAATTTTTAATAATAAGTGAAGACTTAAGCAAAGTAATAAGAAAAAATCCAGTAACAGATAAGCTGGTTATCAATAAAGATTATGAAAGCATAGATAATCTAGAAAATATAGCTGCGATATTCATAAGCAACGAATGGCAGAAAACAAAGAGTGCATTAGGTAAAGGAATTGAGAATCTAAAAACAATAAGAATTATGCTTGATGAAAAAGGATTAGATATTCCGATAATATACCAATCTGGCCACGAAAGAAAAGTGTTCAGCGAAGAAGAAATAAAAGAGATTGAAAAATATGGAGGTGTGCTTGCACCTAAAGATTTGTTTCCGAAAATATGCAAAGGAAAAGACAAATACAATAAAGAGATCGAAATAAGAAGAGTTCTTGATGAAAACGGATTAGACCAAGACATTAATTCAGCTTATGATCTAGGAGAGTTAAGAAGCAATGAACTATATGTATTATGTTCTAAAATAGAAAAAGAAGAGAATGAAAAAGAGAACATAGGAGACAATTACAGTCATAGGATGAAAATTCTGGCTAAACTACATACAGTAATGAAAGATGAACTAGACAATGATAAGCTAGCGAAAAAGGTTGTGAATTATTTTAGAGACATCGAATACATAATGGAATCTGGCAGGATAAGCAGTTCAGATATCAGTGACAAAAAAACAAAAGAATTATACGAAAGCATAAGACAAAGACACGAGAAAGAATTAGAAAATCCTACAACAATAATCCACAACGATACAAAATGGGATAATTGGTTTAATGGCTACAAATTAGGAGATTTTGGTGATTGCTGTGCTGGAACAGAATACAAAGATATAGCAAGAGCTTTATTGGACAAGGAAACAGATTTTGAAAACATCAAAAATATAGCATGGGTTGATGAAAAGATAAATGAATATATCAACAATAGAACAGACAAAGAATTCAATAGAGAAGAGTTTAACTTAAAGATAAAAGAAACAATTTTCTTAGAATCATTAAGGATTGCAAAATATAGAAGCACTATAGATTACAATAATGATTTAGTCGACAGATTAGTTTCAGTCGCAGAAGTTTACAAGAATCATCTTTCTTGAAACAATATTCCCAGCATAGGAGATATTGCACCATACATCAACCTAAATAATTCCACTTGCCCATGATGCAGTATGAAATTGCTTTTTTTGGAGTAGTTTTTTTCTATGATTTCGTGGATTTGTTTGTTTATATCCATAAGTCCTTTTATGTCATGCTTATAGAATGCTTTTTCGATGGACTCATAGATATTCATTAAGTATCTAAAATTGTCTATAGAGTTTTTGTCATAGACTATTTTCTTTTTAGCTATATTCTTTGCCAGCTTGTCTATATCCGCTTGTATGTTCAACAGATAAGACAACAAAGAATAATGGTCATAATTACTCAAGTTATATTTTGTATTGTACAAATATCTTTTGCAATAATTCTGATAGGAATTTAATTTTAAGAATAAACTTTCAAACTTATCCAGTTCTTTTTTCTCAGAAATATTACTCAATGATTCATGTATAATCTGAAATATCTTCCTAAGGAATATATTGAACTTATCCTGTTCAGTCTCAACGATCACAGCAATCTTGCACATTTCTGGTTTTTTATCGATTATCTCAATTCCCAAAAAATAATTCTCAATCACTTGTTCTATTATCTTAAAAGTCTGCTCAGAGTCATAATTAATTGTAATTTCATCATATCCTTGCCTGTATAATTGCTGAATTATATATTTGACAGTGCGCAAATAAGATCCTTTGATGTCAATCTTTTTTGTTTTTTTAATATGCTTCTCCTGCAGTTTAATCCTTAAGCCATCTTCAGAATCATCTATAAAGAGTTCATCTCCTCCTTCTAAATTGTTATTCCTAATCCATTTGATAGGCAATGTCAATGTAAAGGAATTATTCCCTTGTTTGATTATATTACGTCTCATACTATGTATTAAGTTACGGTTCTTTATAAAAATTGCTATTTTTATTTAAAAAGAATATAAAGAATATTCTTAATATCGAATTGATATATATTTTTTCTAAGCTTACTACATATAAGTAAAAATACAAACTAAAATGAGGAAAAGAAAATGACATACGGATACATAATGAGACACGGACATTATGGTTCTGTGCACTTAAATACAAAAGGAATAACTCAGATATTGAAAAATGCAGATCAAATAAGCGAGGATTATTTGTCATTAAACACTTCTGATAAGCGCAGGCTAATCATTTACCATAGTCCTTTACCTAGAGCAAGACAAACTGCAGAACTATTGGCAGGGATATTGGGTGATAAGCTTCCGCAGAAAATGATATTGGTAGAATCTGAAAAATTAGACATAGATCATGAAGATTTGGAGTGTCTTGTAAGCACACACTTAGATTCACATGATGAGGATTTTATTGCAGTTACACATGAACCAGTAATAAAGAAATACCTAGACCAAAGAATGAAGGAAGGCCAATACAAAAGAATTGAAGTCAATAGATCTAACAAAGTGAATGAAAGGTGTAATCAATGACTAAAACAATAGATGATATAAAAGAGGATATGGAATTTCTTAAGGATAAGTCAATAAGGAAATATTACTTGAGAAATATAATAGATAATAAAAATGATAAAGGATTTAAAGATTATAGTCCTATAACTAAAATTGAACTGACAAGACTATTGATAGACACACACATAGAAAATCAAGATGTCTGGAGTGCAAATTATAGATTTAATAAGATATGTAACAAAATAGAAAATAAAGACAAAAGAAACAAAATAGGAGAGACTATTGCAGATCTGGCACTTTCTGAAGCTGAAAGCATTATGAAGTCAGAAGAAAAAAATATCTATGACAACGTCAAAAATATGCATGAAAAAGCTGAACAAAATTATGAAATAGCTGAAAAAATATATGCAAAAATAGGAAATAAAGAAAAAGCAGACAAAATAGGAATAACAAAAGTAGACTGCAAACTTGAAGAAGTTTTTAGGATTTTTGGATTAAGATGCGGTTCTAGTGGAGATGCAAAAGAATACTTAGACGAAAAGATAGCTAAATATCTAAGATATGGATTAAGTAAAAAGGAAGCAGAAGAAAAATTTTTTAGCATGGCATTATCTATTGCTGAAGAAATAAAAGAAAGTAAAGGGAGCATTATGACTTTTCTTGAAACTTATGGAAGAAAAGAAGCAGAAGAATTCCTGCAAGAGAACTACAAAAGCATATTGACAAAACCATACCTCATAAACAAATATTTCAACAGATTAGATGATAAAAAACAGACAGAGACAGGAATAGAATGTTTGAATACAATAATCCAAGAAAAACAGCCATTAGAAGAAGCTGAAAAGTTCATAACTCAACTTCCTGAAAAATTAATGACTGAAGCAATTGAAGTAATGGCAAGAAGATATCTACAATGTTCAACACATGAAGGATATAACACACATAAGACCATTGAATGGCTTATTGAAAAAGAATGTAAGAATAAAGAATTGTGGCAGGAAACATTGAAATTTGTAAAAAAAGAAAAAAATGTTGGTAAAGAAGCTATCTGCTATGAAAATCTCGGAGAACAAGAACAAGCTAGAGAAATGTGGAAATATTATGCGATGTACAACTTGAATAAAGATAGAATAACATCTATGAAAGCTTTCAGAAAAGCAGGCATGGATGAAGAAGAGATCAATCTGAGGGTAGCAGAGAGTTATTTGAAATCCCCATCATCAAAAGATGAAGCAAAAGAATATTTTGCTAAATCAGGATTAAGCCAAGAAGAGATAACAGATAGAGTTAGAACAGTGATTGAAAATGGAAAAAGAAACGGAAGAAGAAATCAATATGATGCAGAATTTTATGAAGCATTTGGCTTTATCGAAGAAGCTAGAGAATTATATATAGAATTAGGCAAAGATAATTTAAGGCATAATAGAAAAGAATATTTAGACACAGGACTTGGATATCTTAGAAAAGCAGAATTGGATGATAAAGCAATAGAAAACATAATTGCAGAAAACATAACTCCAAATTCAGATTGTACTACTTTATGGAGTATAAATGTTTTTGAATTTTTAGAGTCAAATGGAATAGAATTAAGCAGAGATGCGTGGATTAAACTTGGAACAAGAGCAGCGTCTGATAGCACAAGATTTGCTGCAACTGCTTTTGAAAAAGCAGGATATGCAAAAGGCACAAAGGATGAAGTTAACTTACTTGCAGACCTTTACGAAAAATCATCAAAGTACCAACAAGCAATAGACCTAAGGAAAAAGATTGCAGAGGTAGATAAAAATGGAAATTGAAAGCATGTACAAAAGCTTAGGATATGCAAAATCTGAATTGCTTGCTGAAGCAAGAAAGTTTGAATTAGAAGGAAAAATAGAAGAAGCAATGAATAAATATGAATCTAGCATATCTAGCTTTGAATTTCAGTTATTTACTGGCAATTGTAAAACAGTTAATGAAGAACTATCTGCAAAGATTGAACTTGCAAAAGGAAAGATTAAGGAATTGAATAGTGAAGATGCTGCAGAAAATTATCAAAATTCATTGAAGCATTATGAAAGTTTTATGGAAAGGAAATCAGGAGAGAAATTTGTCAGTTCAGAAGTAGATCAAAAGATGAAGATAACATATGCAAAAGAAGCGATCAAAGAGCTAGAAAAGATGCTGAATCTTGATTCAGAATCTTCAGAAAAAAGTATGGAGCAAAGGATAATAGAAAATGTGCCGACAGAAGTACTTAATGAGATTAAACATAGTAAATGCGGGTTTTTTGACATGTACCTAAACTCATACCCTAAAGATATGATATATGCTGAAACTGAAAATTATAAAGTACTTGCAATAGTTTGGGACCATACAGAGTATTCAGACATAAGCTGCAAGAGTTCATGCAAAAAAAGTATAAACATCAGATATTTAAGAAAAGACGATAATACATGGAGACTATTTTTGGGAAAAGAAACAATGCCTAGAAATAGTTGCAAAGATTTCAACTACAACCACTTAGAGATTGAAGTAGAGAATGATACAGTTAGAGTAAAAGCTGTAAACGATAATGGCCATAATATCGTAAGCTGCAGTGCTGATCTGGATGAAGTATTGAAAAATGCTCTTGAAGAAAAGAAAAAATAAAAAGTGATAAAACACGATGAATAAATATAGATTAATACCATAACAAGACAAAAGCACGCCGTTTTAGGAATTATTGATAATATTAGAAAGTGCGGCCAGAAATATAGCAGATATCAACTTAATATATTATACAGCAAATGAACTTGAAAGAGCAGCATTAGGTATCAAAGATATAGGCTGTTTCAAAAAATAAAAAGAGAACAGAATATTCTACAAAAAAAACAGAGCTATACAAAGAATTGACTAGGTAGGGAATTATACCTGAATATTATGAAAGTATACTTTTGAAAAATTAAAACATATCTCTTTCAGATAGATTATTGCCTTATAAAAAAACAAATGCGATTGATGAATACTTTGTACCTGGAAAAGCTGAAGCTGTTATCATCATCAGAGCGCAGATAGACGGCAGTTATTTGAGTTCATCGCATAAAAATTTAGAATGAATTTTATCTTTTCTTTATATATTTCTTATACTCTTTATTCTTCAGTAATTGCTTAGCCAGTTCAGAAAAAGTCAAGCCAATATTATGGATAATTATTTTTTGCTTAGATGCTGTTTCCTTGAGCTTAGTTATATTTTCCGATTCTACTTGTGTATCAGAAAACAACTTATCCTCTAAAGCATGTTCTTTGCTCAGCAGAGATATAAATTCACAATATTTATGCTCTAATTCATTTATTTTATCTTCAAACGCAAATGTTTCAGATATTATAAAACTTAATTTTGTATCCTTTTGATTAAGGAATCTGGATATTATACTCCTTGTCTGTCTAAAATCCTTGCTTATTGTCGTTACTTTCAAAACAGCCAGATAATATGCAAAGCTTACTATGTTTTCAAGTATTATGCTCTTTTCCTTAAGCTCTGATAGCAATACATTCAAGCTAATTACTTCATTGAACAATGCTCTATTGTTTCTATGCTGCTTCAAGCTCAAAGATAGCTGATCTATTATCTTTTCAGAATCAGGTAATTCCTCTACTTTATCCTTTATCTGCCTTATGCTCATCCTTTGTTTAGGCAAGTCATCCTGTTCTATTGTTTTCAGAATTTTCTCTATGTACTTTATCTTTATCACCTCTTTCTAATGGCTGACTTTGTCTTGACAAATAACTATCTTGAAAATTCTTCTCTTTATTCTTTGTTTTCAATATTATTATATTACCTCTTCCTTTTTTAATCTTTTGCAATATTCCGTTATGCTCAAGCTCACTCAATACTAAGCTAATTTTTGCTTCTGAACTAGTAAAATTTTTTCTTATGTCCTTTTGTGTTGTACTTCCTCCTTGATCTTTGACAAATGCTACAACCTTTTTTACCAATTCTTCATGATAGCTCTGTTCTTCTATTTTATCTTCTTTTTGTTTCTGCTCTTTAACCTCTTCGCGGGGCTCATCCATATAATGGACAGTTTCATAAGATATATTATGAGGTTCTAAAGAAGCCTTAACTATACTTCTATAATCAGCCCCAATATCATTTGCAGAATCTTTGATTTTGTTATGTTTTGGGTTCTTTGGTTTTTTTGATACTTTTGGCTTGTTTTTGGTTCTTTTCTTTTTTTTATCATTTATTTGTAATTTTTCACTACGTTTCTTTATCTTGAAGTTATAAAAAAAATAAAGAATGACGATAAAAATAATAACTAAAAAAAATACGCGAGAATTACTATCAACCTTAAAGTATTCATCATCAGACTCTATATTTATCTCGGATTCTTTTATCTCATTTTCTATAGCAGGCATAAGTATAATATCTAATTTATAGAAACCTTTCTCATTCTCAACCACTATACTCTCTTCAGCTGTTGAATCCAGTGCTTTATTCACATAATAATCTGCCCTTATAGTATAATTACCAACAGGAAGACTAAACTCATAGTCTCCTTCATGTGCAATTATAGCCTGCTTAGGATTAGTATCAATAGTAACTATAACATTAGATCTCTTATCTAATGAAATATCATATATAGATCCTCTTATCAAAGCAGCTGATGAAATCTGCATAAATAATACAAAAATCAAAAACCAAAGTGTAATTTTCCGCATATCTAGCTTAAAAATCAGTTTGAAGTATTTAAATATTTTCTTTTAGCTTAAAAAGGCTAAATAGAGCTCCGTAAAGCATTAAAACAATTCGTAAAGTTTTAATATTTTTCAAAGAAAAGTATGTTTATAAATAACTTAGACTATTATAGTATCTGTGTTAGACAAATAAAAAGATTTGTCCCCACAAATCGGGCTAAAAAGGGGAAAACTTTTTATTTTTCTTTTTTCTTTTAACAAAAAATGCGCATTTATAAAAATAATAAAGATAACCAAAAGATAAATGAGGTGTTTAACATCATAACTAGAATAATCGTAATAGTAATAATATTATGTAATGTAGTTATTGCTGCAAATCCTTTAGTTGACAACTGCGTTGATAAAATAATGGATAAATATCCTAAGATGAATATGGCTAAAGCATACGATAAATGCGATTATACAGTAAATAAATATAAATCAAGAGTAAAAGATATCAAAATAACAAACCCTAACTTTGACAACATGAGCAATAAAGAGATAAGAAAAATAAAAGGCCATAACGAAAATCTTAAAGACTTTTCTATACCAAAAATAAAGCTGCTAGTTAAATTCTCAAGATATGAAATAAAAGACATATTAGAAAACAACAAAGACAATCTACAACACATGCTCAAGGTAAAAGAAGAATTTAATGAAAACTCCCTGATCAAAAGAAAAATACCAGATATCGAAAAGTTAACGACAGAATACTTATTAGCAAAACAAGATTATATCAACGCTAAAAAAAAGTATATTGACGCAAGAAAATCTTTCAGAAATAACAAAAAAAAATTACAGACATGTACAGAACAATGCAACGAACTGCAGAAAGAGATTAAAAAAAACGCAAAAGATTTCCTGTTGCATACAGCAGACCAGATAGATGCAGCTCTAAGGAAATCAAAAGCAAAAGTAGAAAGCAATGAAAACCTAAAACAAGAAGAGGCAGATTCGCTTGTCGCAAAACTTAATACAAGCATAGATAATATACAAAACTTAAGATACGAGATTGAAGCATCAATAACAAAAGAAGAAGTGCAGAATGCAAACAATAAAATGATAGAAGAGTGGAACAAAGCAAGACCATTAATTAAAATATCAACTGGCAGGATAGTAAATTCAAGAATTGCAGAATTCATTGCAAGAGCACAGTTTTTAGAAGAAAGGCTGAACAAAATACTATCTAATCTGGAACTTAAAGGAAAAGACGTATCTGAAATAGACGATAAAATCAAAGAATTCAGCCAAAAAATATTTGAAGCAAAAACATTATATGCTGAAACAAAATTAATATACGCAGAGAAAAAAGACGATGTATCCTTAAAAGAGGCAAACAATAAAATAATTTCAGCAAACAATAAGATAAAAGAAGCCCATAGAATACTCACACAGATATTAAAAGATTTAAAGAAAAATAAAGAAAGTGCTGAAGAATTAGCAAAAACAGATGAAGAATTAGAAGTTACAGAATCTGCTCTTGAAGCTATACAAAATAGTAATGTTTATAAATAAAAAATAATCCCAGATAAAAAGATGAATATAATAACCAAGATTTACAAACATAATTACAAGATATTGCTTATAATACCTATATTATTATTATTGTTCGCCATAAGCCAGATTTCTTATCAAACCATTACAACAGGAGATTTCATCAATAAAGGCGTTAGTTTAAAAGGCGGCTCCGCCATAACTATTCCAAATCCTTCTATAGATGATGACAGCTTATCCGAACATTTAAAAAATACATTTCCAAATGCAGATATAAATGTAAGAGCATTGAGCAGTGCAGGAGCAAAAACAGGAATAATGATTGATGCAGACACTACAGAACTAGAAGAGATAGAATCTCTTATAGCTGCAATAGAGGAAAAAATAGGAAAATTAAACAAAGACGAATTTACTGTTGAAAACATAGGATCAAGTTTAGGCGAAAGTTTTTTTAGAGATACTATAAAAGCCATGATATTTGCCTTCATACTTATGGGAATAGTCGTATTTTATTATTTTAGGGTGCCTATTCCGAGTATTGCGGTTATATTGTCAGCTTTCTCAGATATTATAGTAACTATAGGAGTAATAAACCTCTTGAACATCAAAGTTTCTACTGCAGGTATTGCAGCATTCCTTATGTTAGTAGGATACTCAGTAGATACAGATATATTACTATCAACAAGAGTACTAAAAACTTCAAAAGGCAGCATATATAACAGAGTTATAAGTGCGATGAAAACAGGATTAACTATGAGTGTAACAACATTAGCAGCAGTATTGATCGCGTTTTTCGTAACCCCTTCAGAAGTTCTTAAGCAAATAATGACAATATTACTGATAGGTCTTCTTATAGACTTGATCAACACATGGATACAAAATGCAGGAATAATCAGATGGTATATGGAGAAGAAGTATAATGAGCACTAAAAAAGTATTCAAAAGGACAAGAGTAATCGTACTTTTAGTATTTGTAGTTCTTGCTTTATTTGCAATACACCCTGATCCATGGAAAACTGGAGCGACAATAAGAACTGTTAAGCATAATTCTTCTGCTCATATAGGAGGCTTGACAAGCGCAAGCCCTACAGCAAGACCTATGTCAAGAGAAAGAATCATAATGATGAATAATATTAAGATTAATGAAGCACAGGATTATTATAATTTTGTCAAGGATCTTAAACCAGACAGAACAGTATATATCAAAACAAATGAAAAAGAATACAGGGTCGTGACAAAACCAGAAAAAAACATTACTATATTAAAAGAAACCGAAGAAAAAATAGTGCCTGAAGTCATCGTAGTAAAAGACACAGTGAACGGAACAGAAATAGAAATCAATAAAACTATCAACAAGACAATAACTGTCAATAAAACAGTTGAAAAAATTATAGGAACAAAGGATCTCGGAATTAAGGTATATGATACTCCAAACACTAATCTAAAAAAAGGTCTTGACCTACAGGGAGGAACAAGAGTTTTGCTTGAACCTGAAACTAAAATAAGTTCAGATGATATGTCAATACTTATAGATAACATGAAAAGAAGACTTAATGTCTATGGTTTGACAGATATAGTAGTTACTCCGGTGAATGAAATGCCTGAGCCTTTAGGATCAGGAAAACAATATATACTTATAGAAATAGCAGGAGCTAATGAAGAAGAAGTAAAAGAATTGATGGCTAAACAAGGTAAATTTGAAGCCAAAATAGGAAACACAACAGTATTCAAAGGAGGAAACGATATAACATATGTGTGCAGAAGCGCAGAATGCGCAGGCATAGATCCTCAAACAGGATGCGGTAAATCTGGAGATGAATGGGTATGCAGATTCAGATTTAGCATAAGTCTAAGACCAGAAGCAGCTTCAAGACAGGCTAATGCCACAAAACATCTGGAAATTGTAACAAAAGGAGGAGAACAATATCTTTCACAACCATTATCGTTATATCTTGATGACAATAAAGTAGATGAACTACAAATAGGATCTGATTTGAAAGGAAGGGATGTTACTGATATAGCCATATCAGGATCAGGTAACGGACAAACACAACAGGATGCTGTATTAAATTCACTCCAAAATATGAAAAAACTACAAACTATATTGATAACAGGCAGTCTGCCAGTTAAACTTAACATAGTAAAGACAGACAATATATCTCCTACATTAGGTCAGGAATTTATAGGCAATGCTTTATTGATAGGATTGTTGGCAGTAATATCAGTTTCTATAATAGTTTTTATAAGATACAAACATCCAAAAATAATAATTCCTCTGATAATTACATTGGTTTCTGAAGTTATTATGCTATTAGGTTTTGCAAGCTTAGTAGGATGGAATCTTGATATAGCCGCTATCGCAGGTATATTGATAGTTGTAGGAACAGGGGTAGATCATCTTATAGTTATAACAGACGAAACGATAAAAGGAGAACATGAAAGTTTTGTCAATTGGAAAGATACATTAAAAAAAGCATTGTTCATAATTACTGCGGCTTATGTAACCACAGTTGTTGCTATGGTGCCTTTATTGTATGCAGGAGCTGGCATGTTAAAAGGCTTCGCTATAACAACTATAGCAGGAGTAACATTTGGCATTTTTTTAGCAAGACCTGCTTATGCGGTTATGATAGAAGTTCTTTTAAGAGATTAAATCCTTGGAAATTTTCTTGTAAGTTTTTCTAAAGAATTTTTAGCAGCAAAAGTATTGAATTTAGTATAAGTGCAGCCTAAAGGCAGCTGATAATTGTTCTTTTTAAATTCATTATCAAATTCCTTAAATATCTGATTTATATCACCATAATCTTTATACCTAAGATAATGAAATAAAGCATTCTGCATAATCCTTATCCTTCCTGATTTGTTTATATGGTATTCATCCCTTAGATAATGTATTTGCTTTACAAGAATAGGGTTTAAATGTATTATATCCAACAAAGATGCTTTTCCTGTATTTATCTTATCATTTTTTCCAATCCGCGTTATACTTCTTTCATTTGTTGCTACTGTTTTTGATATGACTCCGTAAATAAGAGATATGAAATAATCATTCAATCTAAAAGAATATTCGCTTAATTCATCCAGCAAATATAAACAACTATGGAACATAATCTTATAATCACTATCTCGTTCTATATTATTATTATCTTTCTTCAAAAGTTTCCAAGATATTCCTAATTCATCCCCTATAAGATGTAGTTTTGCATTAAGATTGATGACATACCCTTGAGCCATACTTTTTTCCAATATCAATTCTATTTAAAATTTTAGGAAATATCTTAAATTAAAACAACAATTTTAAATATTAAATGTTATTTAATCAACACATGAAAAAAGAGACAATAATAATCAGTTTAGGAGGAAGCATTGTTGTTCCCGATAAGATTGATACTGTTTTCTTAAAAAAATTCAAAAAACTTATCATTGGACTGAAAAATAAACAAATTATCTTGGTTGTTGGCGGAGGAAAGACTGCAAGAAAATATATTCGCGCAGCAGACAAGTTCAATGTGAAAAATACTGAAAAAGATTGGATAGGTATTATGGCAACAAGAATAAATGCACAGCTTGTGAAAGCTATTTTTTCTAAGACTGCGTATAAAGAAGTTATCTATGACCCTACAAAAAAGAAAAGATTCGATGAAAATATATTGGTTTCTGCAGGTTACAAACCAGGGTGGAGTACTGATTATGTTGCAGCATTGTTAGCAAAAAAACATAATGCAAAATATATGATAAACCTTTCAAACATTTATCACGTTTATGATAAAGATCCTAGAAAATACAAAAATGCAAAAAAGATAGAGCAAATGTCTTGGCAGGATATGCAAAAGATAGTAGGCACAAAATGGATTCCTGGAAAGAATATTCCGTTTGATCCTATAGCTACAAAAGTATGCAAAAAGAATAAGATAAAAGTTATAATCACTAAAGGAACCGATATTGCAAATCTTAAAAAAATATTTACAGGAAAAAGAGCAAAGTGCACTATGATAGAATAGGTGATAAGATGATACTAACAAAAGAAGAAATACTAAAAGAAATAGATAAAAAAAGTATAAATATAACGCCATTCAATAAAAGAAATATAGGTCCTGCTTCTTATGACTTAACATTAGATAATAAGTTCAGGTTCTTCAAAAGCAAAGTGATAAAAGTGAACAATAGCACAGATTACAAAAAATATTCAAAGATTATCAGAAAAAATAAGATAATCCTGCATCCTGGAGAATTTGTATTAGGCATAACAAAAGAACAGATTAAACTTAAAGGAGATATCTGTGCACTTCTTTCAGGAAGGACAAGATTCGCAAGATTAGGATTAGGTGTGCACGTGACAGCTAACTTTGTCAACCCATCAACAAACAACAAGCAAGTTTTGGAAATAAAGAACATGAGCAACAATACCATTGAACTGAATTCAAACACCAAAGTATGCCAGATAATATTCGCAAGAACTTCTGGAAAAGTAAAAAACAAAGGAAAGTTTACTAAGCAAAAAAGTTTTTAATCTTTTTCATTATCCTCTTTTCGTCTCTTATTATCGGTCTCTTCATCTTTTTCTCTTCTATCCTCTAAAACATGCTTATGCTCTTCTATTACTTCATCCAAAGGCTTAGGGGGCTTTATTTCCTCAGAATCATCAAACATCCAAGAAGGAGCTCCGCTCCATGTATCGTGTCCAGAACCTTGAAAATGCACTTTAATGTTTATCTCTTTTCCGCAGCTGCATTTAGTTGATTTGTAATGCAAATCTCCGCAAAAATGTGATTTCCAATCCTTTTTTTTACTTATATCTGACTTACAATAAGGACATATTTCCTTCTGGTCATATTCGTTAATATTATGGTCAGGCATATGGTTAGATAAGCAATACTTATTTATATATTTTTAGAAAGAAAATCAAAACATTTTTATACATAAGGCATATCAAATTAATTAAAAAATGAGGGTGAATATTAAACTATATGGAAGAGGCGGACAAGGAGCTAAAACAGCTGCTCAAACCCTTGCTGAAGTAGGACTAGAAGAAGGCAAATATGTGCAAGCGTTTCCTGAATATGGACCAGAAAGAGCGGGAGCACCTATGAACGCATATGCAAAAATTTCAGACAAACCTATAAAATCATTTTCTGCAATAAAAAATCCTGATATTGTAATCGTTATAGATCCTTATTTTGTCAAGCAATGCGATATTTCATCTGGTTTGACAGATAAAGGAATACTTATAATAAATACAACAGAAACCAATGAAGAGATAAGAAAAAGAGTAGAATTCAAAGGGAAAATATATACTATAGATGGAACAAAGATTGCACTTGAAACATTAAATATGGACAAACCAAATACTGTTATGCTTGGAGCTATGTGCAAAGCGGCAGACGTCATAAAACTAAAAACATTGCAAAAAAAAGTAAGTGAACATTTTATGCATAAATATCATAATAAAAAGATTGCAGATGCAAACAAAAAAGCGATACAAAGAGGATATGACGAGGTAAAAAATGACTAAAGAAGTCAAAAAACCGAAAATTGAAAAAAAGCCGACAGAAGAATGGTGCAAGCTTGAAAAAGGCGGAATGATGAAGCCTGGCTCAAGCAAGAATTTTCATACAGGCACATGGAAAACTTTTAGGCCGGTTTGGGATGAAAAAAAGTGCATACATTGTCAGTTATGCACAATATATTGTCCGGATAATTGCATACCTGTAAAAGGAAAGGACCCTGGGAAAGTTAAAAGAACTGAAACAGATTTGGATTATTGCAAAGGATGCGGTATCTGTGCACAGGTTTGTCCAGTTAAATGTATTAAAATGAAACCAGAGAGTGATTTTGATGAATAGGAAAGCTGTTACAGGAGCGGCTGCTGCTGCTATGGCTATGAAACAGATTAATCCAGATGTTGTACCAGTTTACCCTATAACGCCTCAAACACCTATTGCTATGACTTTTGCACAGTATGTTGCTGACGGAGAAGTAGATAGCGAGATGATTCGTGTAGAAAGTGAACATTCAGCCATGTCTGCAGCTGTTGGTGCAAGCGCTGCTGGCGCAAGAGCGATGACAGCAACAGCATCTGCAGGATTAGCTTTAATGTGGGAAATTCTTGGCTGTGCGTCAGGATGCAGACTGCCAATCATAATGAATGTAGTAAATAGAGCCTTATCTGCTCCTATAAACATTCACTGCGATCACAGTGATTCAATGGGGTGCAGAGATCATTCATGGATACAGTTGTACGCAGAATCAGGACAAGAAGTTTATGATCTTGACATGATAGCTTTAAGATTAAGTGAACATGAAAAAGTACATTTGCCTTCTATGGTTATGCAAGATGGATTCATAACAAGCCACGGTGTTGGAGTGGTGGATTTTTTAGAAGATAAAAAAATCAAAAGATTCATAGGAGAATACAGACCTAAACATTTTCTTTTAGATGTAAAAAATCCTGTTTCTATAGGTCCTTTAGCTTTACCTGACTTTACTTTTGAAATCAAAAGACAGCAGGTTGAAGCGATGGAACAGGCAAAAAAAATATATCTAGATATATGCAAAGAATACAAAAAAGTATCTGGAAGAGAATATAGTTATTTTGAAAAATATATGATTGATGATGCGGAATATGCTATTATTGTCTTAAACTCTACTGCAGGGATTGTCAAAGAAGTGGTTGATAAACTCAGAGAAAAAGGAAAAAAAGTAGGGCTGCTTAAACCTATTATGTTCAGACCTTTTCCATATGGTGAAATGAAAGATGCTATAAAGAATCTTAAAGGAATAACTGTAATGGACAGGTCATATTCATACGGAGCAGATGCACCATTATTCGGAGAAATAAAAAACACTTTGTTTGATTTAGAGAAAAAACCAAAAATTCAAAGCATAGTATTTGGAATAGGCGGAAGAAATACTTATGAAGAACAGATAGAACAGATATTTTTGGACATGATAAAAGATAAATTTTCAGAAAAAGTAATACATTTAGGGTGCAGATAATGAATTTCAAGGAATTGGCTGTTAAGCCACAAAAACTGGTTCCAGGACATAGGAGTTGTGCAGGATGCGGATTTCCGCAAATAGTTAGAGCTATATTGGCAAGCACAGATAAACATATAGTAGTTGCAAATGCTACAGGATGCTTAGAAGTTACAACATCCATCTACCCTTATAGTTCATGGAAAATTCCCTGGATACATAATGCTTTTGAGAACGCTGCAAGCACAATTTCAGGTGTTGAAAGAGCTTTTGCAGCTCTTAAGAAAAAAGGAAAAATAAAAAAAGAAATAAAATTTGTTGCATTCGGTGGAGATGGAGGAACTTACGATATAGGATTTCAGGCATTAAGCGGCATGGCTGAACGCGGACATGATGTGCTTTATGTATTGTACGATAATGAAGCTTATATGAATACCGGTGTACAGCGTTCTAGTGCTACACCTTTCGGTGCTTCCACAACAACAGCTCCAGAAGGAAAAGCGCACCACGGCAAAGAAGAATTCAAAAAAGATATGGCAAAAATAATGGTTGCTCATGACATACCTTATGTTGCGCAGGCTGCTATGCATAATATTGCTGATTTAACTATGAAAGCAAAAAAAGCTTTTGAGATAAAAGGACCTAAATTTATCAATGTACTGCAGCCATGTATGCTTGGATGGAGTTTTCCTATGCATATGACTGTCGAAATGTCTAAATTGGCAGTAGAAACAAGGTTCTGGCCGTTGTATGAAGTTGAAAACGGCAAGTATAAGTTGAACTACAAACCAAAGAAATTCGTACCTATATCAGAATGGCTTAAACATCAAAGAAGATTCAAACATCTTTTGAAACCAGAGAATAAAGCGATTCTAGAAAAAATACAAGCACACATAGAGTTAAAATGGGAAGAAATTCTTAGATTATGTCATGAAGAGAAATATGAATTAGAGAAATAATCATTTATTATACTATTAAAAAAAAAATATAAAATAAACAAAAGTTTATTCCACTTTTGTTGTAATTATTCCTTTCTTATTATGCTCTAAACCAGAGCTCCTTGTATATGTTACAGAAACATCTTCTTTAAACTTTGCACCAGATGCTCCGTTGCTGCATCCGTCTAAATTAATTGTCAATGTTTCACCATTATTCCAAGGCTGCGGAGCTGATTCACTGCATGAGCCAACATCTACTGTTACACTAGTAAGATCATCTCCCATTCCATTTGTCAATACTAATGTGACTTCATCAGATTCAACCTTAAAATCATCACAACTTATTCCTGGTGTGATAGTACAACTGCTAGGCAGGAATTTTGCAGGATTAAGAACTCCAAAATATGCCAGAGCCGCTATCGCAACCAATACAACTAGAATCGCCCAGCCATAAGTCATCAAAAACTCCATTGCTGCTTGTCCTTTCTTATTCAAGATAATCACCTCTTAGATTATAATAATATAATAAAAATAGCATATATCCTTTATAAATTTTGTTATTGTAACTGGAGTTGTGCAGATTTTTCTAAAAACCGAAAAAATTAGGTAGTTGAACAC
>CAYSVS010000018.1:0-22798 GCA_964434475.1 uncultured Methanosarcinales archaeon | reverse complement strand
TATCAAGTAGATATATAGAGTTTACGTTTTTGCTAATTTTGCAAAGTTCCCTTCAAGGAGTGATACAGATTATACAAAGGTAGGTTTTAAGCTGAAAAACTGGGTAAAATGGAAAAGCGATCAGAAATAATAATTATAATTTTGAAACTATAAAGTAATTGGATAATATTACTGCAGTGCCTGCTGCAATATAAACTCCTGCTAATACGCTTCCCAAGTCAAGATTTCTTTCTTTTTTCTTTATATAATTTGGAGCGATCTCATGCATTTTATCTGAAGTTTTTGTCGCTAAATAACTTAACCCTTTGTTTATCTTTGTGTATTTTCCTATCTTATTTGCAGTCATGCTTAATGGCAAAAATGCGAACCAAAATAATGATTCGTGTATCAATTGACCGCCTATTATACCGTAATTATCCATTAAGCTTTTTGCAAAATCTACACTCTCTGCTCTTGTTCCCATTTTACTGCAATAATATGTTGTTTGTAGAAAATCTGCTGCTTTGATTCCTAGCAGATATCCTAAAGAGTTCCAGTATGTTTTTCCAAAGCAATCTACTAAGCAATCTTTGCTTTTTTTTAAAATACTTTTATTATTTTCAACTACTTTTTCCAAAGTTTCTCCCTTGCCCATTTTAATATCTGTTAGATGAATAACATTTATAAAGCTAATGGGTTTTAGTTACTGGGCAGTTATAAATATTTTTTTTCAAATAAGAACTGTTCTGTTATTGAAATAAGAGATGAAAAAAGGAAAATGAATAAAAGCAAAAACTCTAAGCAGAAAATAAAAAAAATCTGAAAAAGAATTAGAGAAATAGTAAAAATAAAAAAAAGTCATAAACTTGAAATTATGGGTTGATTAGATAATATGGCTACAACTTGCTGCAATATAAGTTCCTGCTAATATGTTTTCTAGATGTAGATTTCTATTCTTCAATTCTTTCTGCTCCGCAATATATCTCTTCAACATTTACGATCACTGCTGATTTTGGGTATATTGTAGGGGCAGATCTTAAATCTTCTACCCAATTTACAGTATCCTCAAAAATTTTGCCTTCTTTGTGTATCTCCGCAGTTCCTTTTATTTGGTATGCTTTTTTTTGCTCTTTATCCCAAACAACAAACGCGAGTTTAGGATTATCAAGAAGGTTTTTCTCTGTCTTGAAGAACTTATTGTTTGCTATCAATATTTGATACTCGTTATATACTTTCAGAAACTTAACATATATTTCGTTAGGAATACCTTCTTTTGAAGCTGTTGAAAGAGTATACAATTCTTGTTTTTCGATGACTTCTTGTATTTGTTGTGGGATTTTCATTTTGTCTTTTAACTTTTTAATAAAACGTTGGCGAAAACAAGTATGTTTCGCTAACGCTCAACAGTACTCTGAAAAATCATTTTTTCTTCTTCTTTTTTTTCTTCTTTTCCTTGAACTTTTTTGTCACGTCGATGTTTGCGCCACAGTGTTCACAGACAACTCTTAATGTTGGAGCTCCCTGGATCATCTTTCTTTTGTAAGGTCCATGCCATTCGCCTTCTTTTCCGCACTCAGGGCATTTGTATTTCGCTTCTGCTTCCAATGTATCTTCGTACTCTTTCTTTTCTGTTGTATAATTGCATTCTGGACAAACATATTCTTTTGCTCTTATCTTTGGTTTGCCTGTTTTTGGATTTTTAGGCTTGCCCATCTTAGCTTTTCCGCATTCAGGACATTTTTTTTTGTAAACCCAAACTCTTATCATGCCATTGTTAGGCAATACTCTTAAAGTATGATATATCAATTCATCCATTGATTCTGGCTCTGTAACCATATTTTTTCACCTCTTTGTTTCCAAATAATATAAGAATTATTTTCTTAAATAAATAACTTTTGCCTGCTATATATAAACCGATGATCAAAAGTATCCAGCTTAACAAGTATATTGTTATGCCTAATGTCATATAATAACCGCTTCTGAAATGAAATATAACGTAAAAATAAGCCAATGTGCTTATTGCATACCTGGAACTTGCGAGGTATAATCCGTAGTAGAACAGTTTCATGTCTGTTTTTCTTTTTTTTACTTTTTCTAGGAATTTTTGCTTTTTTTCTTTTAGCTTATATTTGATGATGTTTTTTTTATTGTCTAGGATTAGCTTTTTATTTTTTAGATTGTGTAATAGTATCAGCTTTCTTTCTGTTAGCTTATCATTTATTTTAATCTTACTGTCTTGTATCTTGTTCAATAATTTCAATCTTCCTTTTTTTGTATCTTGATTCATTTTAGATGATAGATTATTCCTAATTACGCTGAGATTATCTCTTTATTTCTATGCTTATTGCCGGCTCTTCTACCCTTATGTATCTAGGGCATTCAGTGTATTCTAGATTATTTTTTTCACAATATTCTATTATTTTTGTCTTTTCAAAATCAGTCTTATATGCAACAACAACATTGATCCCTTTCTTATCTTTATGGATGATTTCAAGTTCATTGAGGTCTTGTTTAATCTTTTCAGCTTTTTGCATAAATGAATTGATCTTTTCAGGAGCTTCTTTTAGTTTTTCATATATTTGCTGCAGTTTCTCGTCGCAGCTTCTGTAAAGTGAGAATATGTTTTTATCTGGCCATTGTTCTTTTGCGCTTATGAAACCTCCATATTCTACATTCACAGGTTTCCATCTTCCAAAGCTTCCTACCATAAAATCTGCATATTCTCCATTGCATATCTCGTTGCCTATAGATCCTGAAACATCCATTATTACTAAGCATTCTTCTTCTTTACAAATCTCATATATTTCTTTTGCTGGCTGTTCAGCAAAATATCCTGCAGGATTTGAGTAAAGTAATGCGGAACATTTTCTTGCGACTTGTTTAAGTTCTTCTAAGTCTATTATGCCTTTATCTGTCTTGAGTTCTTTAATGTTGAAGTTGAATATCTTTGGATAAGTTTTGTATGTTAGCCATCCTCCTTGATCAGGTATGAGGAAATAAGGTTTGGAATTTTCTTTTTTTGCCATATACATAGCTAAAAATATTGACATATTTCCTCTGCTTGTCAATTTAATATGGTCGTGTTTTGTGTATTCTTTAAGCAAATTCTGTATTTTGTTTTGCATATTTCATAGGATTTGATTTTGATTTATAAATATTTGGATTGTAATAATAGAAAAATATATATATATTAGTATAAATATTAATATTATTAAAAATACATATATTAAGAATTAAATGAAAAACAAAAAGTATATATATAAGTAATACTATTAATATTATTATAATTATATATAATGTGGAGCGAACATAAATGGCAGCAAGATCAAGACTACAGTTTCCAAACAAGAAACAATACACAATAACATTACCTAAAAGTATTGTTGAAGCCAAAGGCTGGAAAAAAGGCGATGTTCTGAATTTTTCCTTTGATGAAAAAGGAAGATTGGTTCTAGATAAAGGAGGAGATAAAAGATGAATTTAACGAATTTTGAGAAAGCAAGACAGCTTAATCAGAAGATAAGCGTAGAGCAGATTAAGAATATAAAAGAAGTGCAAAGGATAAAAGCATTGAGCTATGATTTTAGCAGATTTAAGGTATGAGTTAGGATTGCTGTTTTATAAAAATTAATTGAATAATTAAATGAATAATTGTGTGATTATTAATATGATTAATAAAGATAAGAATAAAAAAGCGCAGATAAGTATATTTATAATAGTAGCGATACTTATGCTTCTATTTTCTTCTGTCATTTTGTTGATAATCAATCTTTCTGTAGATGAAGATATTGGATCCTCAATCAAGATTTCTGATGATTCTTTAGGGTTGTATTCTTTTGTAAGTTCATGTTTAAAACAAACAACAGAAGATGCAGTGTATCTATTAGGTCAAAGAGGAGGCATATTATACTCTGCTGAAAATTCTCTTATGGTATATTCTACTAAATATAGGGATTATGGTATAGTGGATGACAGTAATACTTTTTTTAATATGAATTTTATGCAGAAGGGTATAAATAGATATATTGAAGAAAATATTGGACTTTGCTTGGATGATTTTTCTGTATTCAAAAGAAAAGGAATAAATGTTGAAGCAAAAGATATGGTTGTTGAAACTTTGATAAATCCAGAAGAAGTTGTAGTTGAGCTTGATTATGAAATAAGTGCGAGTTCTGGCAACACTAAAACAAATATAGACAGATTCATAGTTGCAGTTCCTGTAAGACTAGGAAAGATAGTTGATGATGTGCTGAATAATATGGATATTGAAAATTCTGTTTCATTAACTGGATTTACTGTTCTTGGTTATGATGTTATGATAGTGCCTTTCGATAAAAGGACTATACTTTACTCAATCGTTGATCCTTACTCAGACATGTTCCATGAGCCTTATATTTTCAGTTTTGTTAAAAAAACACAGCCAAACTCAAGACCTCTGCTTGAGCCATTGCCTGATTTTAAGATTACTTCTGGCACTGTTTTTGAGTATAATGTCTTAGCATCTGATGATGATCTTGATAGATTATTTTTTCAATCATCAAATGATTATATTCCTATTGATGAGGATACTGGATTGATATCCAAAAGATTTGATTCTCCTGGAGAATATGAAACCACTATCAGTGTAGTTGACGAAAAAAGAGCTGTTGATTCAGTTGATGTGAGGTTTGTTGTGGAATGAGGATTGAAAAAAGTATAAAGAGAAGGATGTTTGTATTATTTTTATTAGTGATTATGCTTTCCTTTAATATAATCGCTCCAAATGATGATTCAGAAATATCTGACAGCCAATGGCAAAACATAATAGATAATTCTGATTCTATTACAACTTTAAGCGATGAGCAGTTGTCAAATCCTGCTAATATGGAAAAACTTGACTCTTTTTATGCACAAGATAGCGAGAATGTAGCTAAGTATTATGAACAGTTCAAAAAGTATTTGGGAATAACCCCTGATCTTGATTTTAGTTCTGTATCTAAAGTAGATTACAATCCTGATACTAAAATACTTACGAATGGAGATGGAAATACTATAAGCATAGAAGACATAAAACAAAGGAATGATATAACAGGTATTGTTGCGCTTAAGGAAGGCGGATTTAGGGTAGTTATTGAACAAAAGTCTTTTGACCTTATTGGAGATATTTTTGTTGATCAGGATAATAATCTGATTTCATCGGGCTTTGGAAATATTGCAGGCAATGAGTTTAACGGAGATATTATGATCAGACCAGATGGTTCATATACTATATCTGGTAAAGATGCTTATCTTAAGTTCTATGATGTTAATCTTGGAAAAGTTATAGACATAAATGCAGATGATGAAGGGATTATTGATGTTTTTGGAAATACTATTGATGCCAAATCTTGCTCATATTCAATATCTCAAGGCAATTATTATGGAAAAATATCAGCATCAGGTGATTTTGAGATTGATGTTCTTTCAGATAGGACAAGGATAACCAATATTCAAGGTATGGAAGTTTTTGAAGGTAATAATTTGTATAAGTCCTCAATAAATCCTTTAGTTCTTGATATCTCAAGCGATGAGCTTCCAATTGATGCTTCTTTGAAGTCAGTTGTCCAGATTAATTCTTTTAGAAGGATTATGGAAGGAGATGTATGGGCTGATATCAACCTTGCAGGAACTAGTTATACTAAAAAAAGCTATGAAGGAAGATTTGCTTTTGACAATAAAGGAAATTTTGATGCAAAGAATACTGTTGTTGGGATATTAAGACAGTTAGATGATGCTGTTGATGAACACAAGACATTATCAGGAACATTCAGGAGAACAAACAATGTTTATACCTTATTCAATCAAGATGGAATAACATCTTACCAGAACCATGTTACTGGTACTATAGCAAAACCAGTAGATATAGATTCTCCTTTGCATATATCTGAAGATAGGCTGCCTTTTGAGAAGTACAAGCCTCTTAAGAATTTTGTGTATGAGAAAGATGGTACTTTAAGCATGAGGGGCAAGTTTGATGTTTCGCAGGGTAATTTTGATTCTTTTTCAAAATCATATGGGAACAATCTTGATTATGAATATAATTCAGGGAATGTTGTAATAAATGCCGTGGCTGAAGAGGCTAATATGAATCATGGTTTTGAGTTTTCTTTTGGCGATAAGGATGTTGCTGATTATTTCAAGACACATCTTGAAGAGGGTAAGTTTAGTTTCAGAAGGGAAAACGATGTGGATTATATGTATGAGAAAGGAACAGGAACAATAACAAAAGGCATAGTATATAATCTTGGCAATGGTATAGCGAAAAAAGATACATTAAGCTTTGGTTTCAATGATGATCTTATCTCATTGTCTGTTGAAGATTTTCCAAGGTTAAGTGAATATGTAAAAAATGATGCTCAGGTTCTTATGAAAAACAGATTATCTTTGTTGAATCTTGAAGGCGATAATCTTTTGGATGTAAACAGAGCAGGCGTTATTGGATATAGTGATGGGGAAAGAAACGCTATAATTAGCTATCTGGGAGATTACTATGGAGGTAATGAAATAGTATTTGCTTCTGATTCAGAGATTGCGCTTAATGAAGAGATTAATAATTTGTTGGAGCAAGAAAAATATCAAGAAGCAAGAGAATTAGCGATGTCTTTAGAGAATACTAATCCAAAGCTGGCAATGAAATTAAATGAAAATATAAATGATTATGGTTCATTGAATTCTCCAAAACAATATCTAGATGAAGCAAGATATGCTGCTTTAAATGAAAAATATGAAAAAGATATATTGTTGAGGAAAGCTGCTGATGATATAGTTTCTAGAAATGTTGATGCTGAAACATTGAATGAGATAAGATCTTATTCAGATAGGATACAAGCTGAACAAAAAGAGATAGATAAGTTAAATTCCCTTATTGGCGGTGTACAGAATAGGGAATATGCGAATAGGATTGCAGAAGGAAACCTGGGCATCTTAGAAAAAGCGGCTGCTTGGTGGGATATGGTGCCTTATGGAGATGCTGCTTTGAGTCAGGAGAAGATAGCTGGCTATGTTGAACAATTAGACCAGCATATGTCTAATATGGAATCTTTGCAGATGGAATCATCTGATCTTATCGAACAAGCTTACGCTCAAGTATTGAGTGATGAAAGAAATAATATGGTAGAGGGTGAACTTTTAGCAGAACATATAGACAGAAGATTATTTGAGTTAAAGGCAGAAGCGTACAAAAATACTCTTCAGTTTGATAAATCTATAGAGACAGCAAGCAAGATAGAAGGAAGCGACGATGTTGTTGAATTCTATAAATTAGCAAAAGCGTCTATGTATGGAGATGTTGCTTCTGTTTATGAACATCTTAATAATATTGATGAAGATTCATTGTATTTTGATACTGTATCAGAAAGTAAAAATAAGCTGGCAAAAGAGCAATTTCGAAAGGATCTAGTAAAGATACAACGCGATTTAAAATTTGCTCAAAAAAACTATGCTGAGAAAAAGATAGATGCAGAATCTATAGCAGATCCAAGTTCTGTTTCTCTTCCTGGCAAGATTGCAACAGGAGTTTTCAGGTCAATAAATGTATTTAACCTTTTAGGAGTTAAGGAGGATCAGCTTGTTATAGCAGAGGCTGCATTAAATGATGCTCAAAGATATGCTGATGGTTTTGAAGTATATAGTGGTTTGTTGGATAAAGGTTTGACACCTAATCAAATACAAACTTTTGTGAATTCAAATGATAATGAGCAGAAGTTTAATCTTTTAGGAGGAGGAGAATTGTCTCCTGAAAAAACTTATGTTGAAAAATTCAATGACTTAAAATCTGCAGTAGAGCATCCTTATTTGAAACAGTCTGCTGATCAATACCAGAATGGAAACATAGATACTGCTAAGTATAGCATCGAGATTGGCGATCTTATGGAAGATATGTATGATTCTGCTTTAGCTATACCTCATTATGAGCTAGCTACAAAATCAGTAGAATATGGTGAAAAAGCTCAAGAAAAGTTAGATTATTTAACAACAGGCAGCTTATTGACAACATTGACTTCTGCAGCGCTTGGCAGCCAGAGTTCTATCCAAAATTTGATTGAGGGAAACTATAAGGTGTTAAGCCTAGAAGCAAGTCCTGAATCATTGGACAAATACGGTGAAATATCGCAGATGTTTGCAGGAGATCCATTGACTATAGGCACTTTGGGATTTAGTGCACTTAAAGGATTAGGATTAGCTCCTGAATTTACAACCATAACGACTGCAGTAGGTGGAACATTGAGCAAGATACCTGGCGCATCATCCTTAAGTAATGGAGTAAAGAATCTTTATAATGCGGGCAAAGGATTTAATTTTGGAACTGTAGATGAATTATTGCCAACTTTTTCAAAAGTGATGAAGCCTGTCGGAAACACGCTGGGTAAGGTTACAAATAGATTAACTTCCGGTGATTCTTTTTTTTTGCAGAACATAGGTCCAGGTTCAAAGAATCTAAATGCTATCGCTAAAGGAGAAAAATTAGTCAAACAGATAAGAGTTGCAGGAGAAGCTGGAGATAATGCTTTAGCAGCTAAATATTGGGATGATCTAAACGCAGTACTTGGAGATTTACGAACTTCAGGGATAGCAGTACAAGAACCTGTTATGGGTGGTAATAGATTAGCAGGTTATTCTCAATCTTTGTCAAAAGCAAAGTCAAACTACATAAATGAAAGGTTCTTTTCAAATGTAGAAAGTCTTAAAGATACAAGCAGACGTGTAGTAGAATCCTTGAAAAACACTCTGCCTAATAAGGTAACACTTAATCTTGATGATTATTCTTCTTTATCTGCAAACAAAGGTCAGGCAAAATTATTTTCTTTAGGAGATGAAACTATAGATACTATCAAAGGTTCTGAAGTTGTAGGATTGTCTGATGAAACTGCTTCAGCAGCAAACAAACAAGTGGATGAGTTAATAACCTATATGAATAAAGAGGATAATGCTGAAGGAATTGTGGAGATGCAAAATTACATGGATGAATTGAGTAAATCTGTTAAAAATGGTTTGATTAAACAGGATGCTTATGATGATATTTATAGAAGAGTTGATATGGCTGTTTTTCGTCAACAAGGAAAAATAGGACAGAAACCAGTAGGTTTAATAAAGGCAGGAGATAAAGGAGTGATAAAAGAATTTAAGCCTATTGAGATACCTAAAACAGTTCTTGATGAACAAGGAATTCCTGCTACCAAAACATCTGGATGGCTGAAAGAAAGGATAAATAAATTAAACAATAGGAATATACTGTTGGATGATGACTTGACTAAGCTTGAAACGCAATTATCTTCTGCTTCAGGGGACGATCTTATCTCGATGCAAACAAAGATAGACGATCTGAAAAATTCTATCCATAATAATGAAAGAATCGCTAAAAATTATGCTAATTTATATGGAAAAGATGCAAGGATTGAGTTTGCTCGTCAAGCAGAGCAGTCAACCTTGATGAACATTGAAGCAGCAAGTCAGGATCCTGATATTGTATTAGGATATGTTTCAAAGATTGATTCTGATGATCTTGAACAGGTTCATCTTATAAAGAAAGGTATAACTCCGGGAGGAGATAATATAATGTATTCTAGGAAAGGAGAGGTGATTAATGTTAAGGTATTTGATGGAACTGGTCACGGTGTTCCGGGTGCAGTAGCCTCACACAGAGTTGAAAAAGGTATTCAAGAAGGAAAGAGTTTTGTTCAGTTACATGA
Source organism: uncultured Methanosarcinales archaeon (assembly GCA_964434475.1). Taxonomy (GTDB): domain Archaea; phylum Nanobdellota; class Nanobdellia; order Woesearchaeales; family CAYSVS01; genus CAYSVS01. The sequence goes on along the minus strand of CAYSVS010000018.1, from coordinate 13,112 downwards.
TGATATATATAAATTAGATGATTGGTATTCTTCAGGTTGTTCTGTTGGAGAGATAAATTACGATAAATCAACAAAAGTTATGAAATTTAAAAGGATGGGTGAGGTGCAAACATCAGTTATCAAACCAGATGGAAGTTATTCTTTTATCGACAAAGGGGGCAGCACTAAACTAGGATTTCCTACTCCTATAACTGAGGGACCTGATGTTGCTTTAACTTTAGGTAAAGGCGATAAGGTTTTCATGTACACTGATGGGATAACAGATATTTCTCATAGTACTTTGGGCAGGTTAGATGATGATATAATAACAGGAGTAGTATCTGATCTTTTTAGTAAAGGACATACTAATAAAGAAGTTCATAACATAATGCTAAACAAGGCGTATAAGTGGAGTACTGATAAATACGGATCAGTAGATGAATTTAAGACAGTTGTGGAAAGTTCAGATTTATTAACCCCTGTATATGATGCTTCAAAATTTACGGATGATATAACTTTCGTAATAATGGATTCTTAATTTACATTATTTTTTCGGGATTATTAAAATATCTTTGTCAACATATTCAAGAAGAGGTTCTATCTTTTGCTTTAACCTTTTGTATTTGTTGTTATTGTACATATGTCTTACTGAATGCATGAGTGTTTGTTTAAAGCTCATATTTGTGTTGAAGTTTTGTTTGAGGTTTTCATGTTTTTCTATTATAATATCATATGTTTTTTTTGGTTCATCTTTTAATCCATCTGTCTCATCTTTTAGTACCTTTTTTACTATATCTCTGCTTTTATCAAGCTTTAATAAATCTGACCAATACCCTATCATAAACATATCTTCCATAGATAATCCATTTATGATGTTCATGTATCTTTCTATCTCTTTAAGATCTATCTTGTTATTCTCATAAGTTTTTATTAATGTATGGTATTCCCTGTCAAGTTGAGGAAAAATGCCATATTTTTTAATCCCTATTACATTTAAATAATATAATTCCTGATGATAGGCTTTTAATTGGAGTGTTGTTCTTAATCCTTTATCAGTGGCTTGATATAGTTTTATGATTGGGTCTAACACTTTGGATTTGATATTTGATATTGAGTTCTGTGCGAGTTCTCTTGTTTCTTCATCGCCTATGGCTGAGATATATCTTATAAAATGAATGATCATATCTCTATAGCTTTTCTTTTCACTATCTTTATCTGGTTTATATGAACCATAACATTCTATAGATACCTTGTGTGCTTTTCTTTCAAAATCATCTAAAATAATTCCTTTGTTGATAATCTTATCTATGATAGGATAATTTTCTTTTTTTCCAAAAAAATATAAATAATCATTGATCAACTTTAATTCAGAAATGGATAATCCTTTTATAATATCCAGATGTTTTTTGAATGTTTCTGGATTGATGATTTCTTTATGAAGTGCGTGCAGATATAATGATGATTCTTTTAGGAAATTATGCAGAAGATTCTTGTCTTTTATATCACATATTTTGTTTGCTTTAGAATTTATTAATATATCATATTCTGTTACTATTTCGTCTAAGCTGTATTGTTTTACCATCGTTCGCACGTATATTTATTTAATGATAGAAGTTTATAAAACTAACTGGAATTTAATCACTTATGTGGGGCTATTTGTCGAGAATTACTGAAACATTATTTATCACTGCAGGAGCTATGTAGAGCGCATATGCATATAATCCTATTGAACCTAAATTTGGTTTTAACTCTTTTCCTGAGAATTTTTCAGGAAATTTTTCGCTTAACTTTTTTGAGACGTAGCTAGCTGCTTTGTTTCCTGCAACGTCTAAAGCTTTTGATCCGATTAAAAGAACAGTTCCGCCTATTGCATATCTTGTAAGAAGGCCTTGAGCAGGGTCATGTCTTAGAAAATCATCAATTATTATGCTTCTTGTTTCACAATGGATGCCTAATTTTTCACAAGCATACCATGTTGTTGCATTATCAAGCCCATATGTTGTTAAAGCTGTAGCTGCTGCATATTTGTAGTCATTAAGCTTTAAAACTATGTCTTTTAGGCTCATAGGCAAGATATTGGATTAACATTTATAAATCTAACGGATATATAACAACTATCAAGTGACATATTTTACTTTTAGGTAAAATATTTAAACAAGGAAATTATATTATATTATATTAAAATGAAAAAAAAGAGTCAAATCACTTTGTTTATAATATTAGGATTGTTCTTGGTTATGGGTGCAGCATTTTTAATTTATACAAATACCCAAAGGATTGAACAAGAGTTTATAGATACATCTTCAGTGAAGCATTATACTCAAAAATGTTTAGAAGAAGCTGCAGAAATCACTATTGCAATTTCTGGCCTAAGAGGTGGATTTATGGAGCAGCCTACTGATAGGATGTCTTTGCCTGGATTTGATACTGTTTATCTATATAGTAGTGGGTTAAGAAATGTATTGACAAAAGAAATAATACAAAGGGAATTTAGTAGGATGTATCCTATTCCTGTAGAAGTTGTTTGTACTTATGATTTTTTTGAAAAACAAGGTTTTGATATTTCTGTTGGAAATGTAACTTCTGACCTTATTATAAGGGATGAAGATATTTTGTTGAATGTCGATTATCCTTTGACAGTCAAGCAAGGGGATTCTGTTTCAGAATTTAGTAAGTTTACTATGAAATTTCCAATAAGATTGAATTATATGATTGAGACTATAAATAATGTTACTGCTGAAATTGAAAGTCATCCAGATATAAGTGAACCTGCATATTATGCACAGTTCGGCCTGAATTTTAGACTATTTCAGGTAAAGGATAATGAAAAGTTGTTTGTTGTTTCAGATCCTATTTCAAATGTTCAGGGTTCGGCATTAGTTTATGCGTTTGGTGTGAGAAGGTGAATATGATGAAGAAGTTTGTTTATATTTTAGTGATTTTATTGCTTTCTTTTTGTGTTGTTGCAGAGGAAGAGGGTGAATCAGGAAGTCTGAGTGATATAGGAGAAGATCCTATTGAAGGCTTTGATGATGTTGCGTTTTCAGATGATGCAAAAGGTAATTTTAAAACTCGAGGGAACGTTTTACAGGTTAAAAGTTCAGAAGCTATGTGTGTTACAATAGGTGATCAGGACTATCTTTTAGGCGATGGTGATAATATTATATATAATAAGGATTCAGGTAAGGTTACCATAAAAACAGCTTCTAGTGTAGGTGTTGGAGATTCTCTTATCTTTGAGCCATCTGGTGATGGAGAAATAATCTCTTATGGTGACAATACTTATGATGTAACTGGAAAAAGTACAATGTTTGGTAAAACCACTCTTTATTTAAAAAATAATGATGGAGATGTTATAGAGACTGTTGAGATAAACGGGAAAGTAAAGATATTTACAGATGAAGAAGGTGTACTAGTCAGAGCTGGTTTAACTCCGGGTGCAAGCATTAAGACTGATGATTGGCATGGAAGGACAGTTACTAACACCGGTGAAAAATATATTGAATTGTTTAGTGGTGGCGATGTTCAAGTTGATGAATTTACTGAACAGGTTACAAATGATGGTGGTGAAGTAGAGACAAAAACAATTAATAGGATATTTAGTGATTTACCCAGGGATGCAAGTGCAACCGTTACTTTAGAGAATGGGCGGGATATTTATTTGAGCAATGAAGGCGGACGTCAAAAAGCAACATATTCCTATTTTGATGCAAGATGGGGCGAGGTTGATGATGAAATCAGATTTCAAAGTTATTCTCCAAGAGCGGATGAAGATATTGACCTTATGGTAGTTCAAAAAGATGGAACAATTATTGATAATTCCGCAATGGCCTACGTTGATCAAGATGCAACTGAAAACAAGGGATTGTTTCTTCGTATTGTAGAGTCTGTCTTTGGAACAGCATCAGTAAGCAAAAATGCAAGAACTGCGCTTAAAGCTGTTGAAGAAGCAGGATGAAGATGAACTACTACGATTCTATATCCTCTGGATATGATGAATTGCATTCTGAAGAGCAGCTGAAGAAGCTTGCGATAGTTAAACAAAACATCAAGCCAAAAAAGAATGACAAATTGTTAGATGTTGGCTGTGGAACAGGTATAAGCAGTGATTGGGATTGTATTGTATATGCTGTAGATCCTTCTCAGGGGTTGTTGCGTATTTTTAAAGATAGGATAAAAAAAGAAGATAAACAAAATAAAAATAAGAAAAATGATGCTGGTTTTGAAAAAGATATAAAAAAAAATCAAAATAAAATATTCATAAAGCAAGCGTGTGCAGAAGAACTTCCTTTCAAAGACAATGAGTTTGACTATATACTCAGTTTGACAGCAATACAGAATTTTGACGATATAAAGCAAGGATTAAAAGAGATGAAGCGCGTCGGCAAAAAAAAGTTTGCATTGAGCTTTCTTAAGCGTTCAGAAAGAAAAGAATATATTCTTGAATTGGTTGAACACATATTTGTTAATTTCAATATAACTCAAATTGAAGAAGACAAAGATATTATTCTGATAATTGATGATTGATTATTTCTTGTTTTTTTCTATTATTTTAACTAAAACTAAATCGTAAACTATATAAATAGATTATATATTATATAGCAAAGATGATAAAAGAAGGGGTTAAAGACGAATTTAGGACATTTTTTAAGACTATTTATAGGAGTTGTCTACCAAGTCAATATCCTGAACTAAGCAAAAGAGATCTGACTAAAGGTATGCAATTCTTTACATCAGTATTATTGTTGATATTTCTTATAAGCTTTGTTCTATTATTGCCTAAGCTTTTTGCTATGCCTAACAATATTGGACATCATATGTCTAAATTTGATACTTTGAGTTTAAACATAAACGCTTCTATGAACGATCCTATTTTGATTCCAGAAAATAATCCTAGATTAATAATAGACACAACAGGTCAGTATACAGGATTAGGAAATGAAAAATTTCTTATAACCGGAGAAAACCTTTTTTTTAAATCTGCAATAGGAAAAAGATATTATGATTTTAGCGAATATAAGGATTTTACAGAAGATACGGAAAAGACAAGCGATTTTCTTTATCTACTTTTTTTGTTAATGCTTCCTGGATTTGTGATTGCATCGTATTTCTTCATGCTGATTAAGATTTTATTGGTCATCCTTGCATTCAGCGCAATATTATATATCATAATATATGTGGCAAAGCACAGGGCAGATTATATATCTATATTGAAAGCAGGATTATATAGTTCAATATTATTGATGGTATTGGAGATGATCAATCTATTTTTTAATTTTTACTATGTACATTATGCAATATTTTTCGTGTTTTATCTAGTTAATGTATTCAGTATATCAAGAAAACCAATAAGGATGAAATTTTAAAATGTATGAAGCTTATCCACGACAAACTGTTTTAGTGACTACAAGGCACAGGGTTAAAGATAAGTTTTCGACCAAGATAATCGAAAAGGATAATGTGATGGCGGTTGACTGGCATACTCCATTGTCTTTTGAACCTAAACTTTATGGCATAAGCATAGCAAAGACAAGGTATAGTCTGCATTTGATAAGGGAAAGTAAAGTTTTTTGTGTCAACTTCATACCAAAACATTTTAAGGAAGTTGTTGAATATGTAGGAAGGCATAGCGGAGAGCATATAGACAAATTTGAGAAAGCTAATATTGAGATTGAAGATTGCAGTTCTATAGACTGCTGCAGGATAAAAGGCGTATTGGCATATTTTGAATGCGAAGTTGTAAAAGAGATTGAGACAGGAGATCATATATTTATTATAGGGAAAATAACAGGAAAGCATGAAGAAGGCATAGGCAAAAGATTATTCCATATGAAACATGGAGATTTTTTTACTACAACTGTTGATTAAGCTTGATGAGATTAAGATGATAAAGAATAATATTAATATGAAGAACAAAAGAGGGCAGATAACAATTTACATTATTATTGGAATACTTATTGTAGCTATGTTTTTCTTATGGTCATTTATGCAGGAAAGAAAAGTTGAACAAAATATTGAAAGTTTTGATAATGTTGAGATGTATGTTCAGGAATGTTTGGAGCAAACAAGTAAAGAGCAATTGTATCAGTTAGGATATATTGGAGGTATGCTTGAATCAGATGATTATATCATCTCTGATATTGGGGATGTGCCTGTCTATGTTTTAGGCGATAAGCTAAACAAGAGCATTTTTATAAAAAATCTTGAAAAGATGGTTAAGATTAATATTGATTTTTGTTTTGATGATTTCAATGCTTTGAAAAACCAAGGTTATAGTTTTGAGTTTTTTGAAAAAGAGATAGAGATATTTGGCAACAGCAAGATAACATTTAATCTTGATTATCCTATGAAAGTCACAAAAGCAGGAACAACAAAAGCTTATTCTGATTTTACATATTCTATAGATGTTGATATTGATTCTTTGGTTAATGTGACAAACAAATTGCTGGATGTTGTTCTTGAAAAACCAGATGAAGTACCTTTGATGCTTATGCTTAGTTTGAAGGAAAACAATGGTTATGACATCAACGCATATAACGCATTAGGTTATACTATCTATGTTATTGAAATATCTGAGCAGGATTTTATATTTATGTTCGCTGTTAAAGGAGGAGAAAATGAAGCTGCTTAATTATTTTGTTATTGTTGTAATATTATTAATTTTGTCTATCTCTGCTATAGCTCATGATGGAGAAGAGATTAAAGCAGAACAGATGGATGCTAATTTTCTTAGTGAACAAGAAGATATATCTCAATTAAATTCAGAAGAACTGGCGAAAGCTACTGGATTAAGGTCTATAACTTTTGCTCGTGTTGAGGGTATAAAATATACTGAAGATAATTATTTTGTGCTTAAAGATGGCACAAAAATAAATAAAGGGCAGCTTCAAGACAAAGATGTTGTCTTTTTTGAAGGAGGAGTTAAGATAGCAGATACTGAAATTAAGACAAATAACATAAACGCAGGAGAGATAAAATTTAGTGAAGATAGGCTTATGATTGGAGATTTTAATATAGATGCAGTAGAAGGTATGAATGTTGAAGTAAAAGCAGAGGATGAGATTGTTGTAAAGGATGTTGAAAATTTAGAATTTAATGGTTTGGATATAGTAGGAGAGAAAAGCGATCAAGGAATAGGCTATAGGCTGATAAAAAGAGCAAATGGAGATTTAGGGGTTGTATTAGAAACTGGCAATAATCTAAAGATTAAAAACCAAAATGTTGAAGCTCATCTGACCACAGAAACTGCAAAATACTATTCTATGGATAACGGAAACAAACAAGGCATAAACGGAGAAGGAAAACTTAATGTAAAAGAAGGTGCAGCTATCAAATCAATATATTCAGAAGACAATCCTATTATTATACTTGAAGACAATAAGATAAAAAAAGCAGTGTTAGGATATAGTGAGATTGAAACTAATATTGAAACTAATGGATTTTATGCTGAAACATCTGGCGGAGAAAGAAAAGAGATACAGACAACAAAAGGTTCTGCAAGCATATATTTTGATGATTATGATGATATTGAAGTTATAGGAGCAAAAATAAGGGTAAAGGAAAACAAGGTTTATGTTCCGCAGCAGACTATTGATGACGACCAAAGCATAGTCGTAAAGGCAAACAGAAATAAGATAAAGATACAAGATAATAATTTTGTTCAGGAAACATGGGGCACTTTGGATAATTTGGATTATGATCTTGATGTTGTTCTTGAAGAGCATACTATACATATGAATAAGAACGGAGATGTAGACGCAGAGAAAGGAGAAACAAGCATATACAGTAAGAATAAACAAGATTCTGGTTTTTCTGGAATAGGAGGGGCTTATGTGCATATCTCTGAATTGGATAGGGTATATAAGATTGGTCAGATAAGCAGTTATTATGAATCAAGAGACGATGCTGGTGCAATATCTCCTAGAAAAGAGTATGGCATATATCAACTTACAAAAGGAAGAGCAGCAAGTTTTTTGAAAAAATTTCCTGCTTATGGCGAACAATTTAAGGGACTAGACCCAGGCACAGATGAGTTTGATAAAAAATGGAAACAGGTTGCAAAAAAGGATAATACGGTTTTTTCAGAAGCGCAATATAAGTTTATCAAAAAGACTCATTATGATGTTATGGCTGATAATGTGAATAAAGATACTGGATTGAATGTCAATGTAAAATCTCCAGCAATACAGGAGATGGTTTGGTCTACAGCTGTGCAGTTTGGTCCTGGTTCAAATGTGATCAATTCTGCTTTAAAAGGGGAAGATGTTTCTAGTTTATCAGAACAAGAGATAATCAATGCAGTGAGTGCTGAAAAACTCAAAAGGAATGATGATGGAGCTTTAGCATATTTTAAAAGCAGCGATAAGAAAGTACAAGAAGCTGTTGCTAACAGATTTGTAAATGAAAAGAAAAATCTGCTTAGTTTAGCGGATAATTATGCAGAAGAATAATTATAAAAATAAAAAAAGGGTGGTTAGAAATGAGAAGAATTTTATTAATGTTGATCTTGGTTTTTGTTTTGACTGGATGCACCAAGTGTCCAGAATGTATATGTCCTGAGTGCGAGCCTGAGACAGTCACTAAATTTGTCGAGCAAGAAGTTGTAAAATATGTTTGTGCTGACGGAAGCATAAAGAATAGCGCAGCTGAATGCGAGACAATAGTGCAAAAAGAGCCTGTTGCAGAGGAATCCGCAGAAGTTATTGAAGAAAAACCTACAATTGAATTGATGACAGGAGATGAGGACAGCATATATGTAAAAGACGTAATAGTAAAGCCAACTTGCGTTATGAGTACACTAGGTTTTGCTGTGTATTATGAAGCAGGACAGGTAGCAGATGTTGATATAATGATAAAGGAATATGATAAGGAATATACAACATTAACTTCTGAAACCAATAAATATAACAGTTGGAATTATTATATTATCTGTGAAGAAAGAGAGTGTCCAAGATATTCTAAGTATGATACTTTAGAAAAAGGCAAATACTATGTTTTGAAGATTGATTTTACTATGCCGTCTGGTGAATACAAGTCAAATGAATATCTTATAGATACGACAGAAGGCAGCGAATATATGAGTCAGAGGTGTTAAGATGAAAAAATATTTTGTTATTTTATTTATTATGCTTTTTTTGGTTGGATGCGGTCAGCAGTATGTTTGCCCAGATGGAAGTGTTGTTGAAGATAAGAGTATGTGTCCTCAAGAAAAAGTAAAAGCTATAGAGCCAGAAACTCAAGAAGAGCCTAAAAATATAGTGCAAGAGCCTGAGACACAAGAGTCAGAGATACAAGAGTCCGAACAGATAGAAGTCAATGAAGAGCTTGAAGAATTGCTTCAAAAATCGCAATCTGTAAGCTCATTAGCTTATACATATGACGGAGAAACAAGCTTTAAGGTTAAGGTAAGTAGGCAGTATATGAAAATATTTTATTCTAAACTTAATGATAATGAGTATACTGCGATATATTTTGACAAGCAGAACAAAAAAGCATACAAAGTATGCGAGGGATTGCCTGAATGTATGGCAATGGATGAAACATCTAGTGAGATAGATTATGAAAGCAATTACTATAAGACTCCTTTTGACAGATTAAGCGAGATAAAAGCTGCTGCAGAAATAATAGAGGAAAGGCAGTGCGACACGAATAAGAATTGTAAGATTATAGAATTCTCAGAAAACGGTAAAACAATACAGATGGGATTATGGGATTATAAAGGAATTCCCTTATTTTATAAGGAAGATGGAAAAGAAGAGCTTTATCAGGATTTAGCGTATAATTCTGTCAAAGATAATGCTTTTAATTTTTTAAAAGAGGTGTAAATCATGGTTGAATATATAGATACAAAATACAACCCAGGAAAGAATGATCTTGTAGCAGCTTATTATGTTGAGCCTACCAAAGGAATGAGTCTAAGAAAAACCTGCAGATATTTAGCTGCAGAGTCAAGCATTGGAACTTGGACAACTATTAGCACGATGAATCCTAAAATAGCTAGAAAACTTAAGCCGAAAGTATTTAGCATATCAAAAAAAGGTTATATTAAGATAGCTTATCCTCATGAATTGTTTGAAGCTGGAAATATGCCTGGAATTTGGAGTAGCGTAGCAGGCAATATATTTGGCATGAAAGCTGTAAAGAATCTAAAGCTTATGGATATAAATTTTCCAGATATTTTTATGAAAAAATTCAAAGGCCCTAAGTATGGTATAAAAGGTATACGAAAAATGCTTAAGGTAAAGCACAGGCCTTTATGTGGTACAATAGTCAAGCCCAAAGTGGGATTGACAGCAAAACAGCACGCAAAAGTAGCGTATGAATCCTGGTTAGGAGGATTAGATTTGGTAAAGGATGATGAGAATTTAACTAGCATGAGTTTTAATACCTATAAAAAAAGATTTAAGTTAACATTAAAGATGAGAGACAAGGCTGAGAAGGAAACTGGAGAAAGAAAAGTATACATGGCAAATGTTACAGCAGATAGTGATGAGATGAAAAAGAGAGCAAAGTTTGTCAAACAGCAGGGCGGAGAGTATTTTATGGTTGATATATTGACTGCTGGCTGGGCAGGATTGCAGGCGATGAGAGAATATAATGAAGATTTGAAGATGGCAATCCACGCACACAGAGCGATGCATGGTGCATTGACAAGAAACCCTAAGCACGGGATAAGTATGTTGACTATTGCTAAAACAGCAAGGTTGATAGGAGTGGATCAATTGCATATAGGTACAGCTGCTGTCGGAAAAATGCATGGTTCAAGACATGAAGAATTGATGATAGAAGAAATGATAGAGAATAAGGATGTGCATGAAAATTTTAAGGAGCATGCTCTTACAGAGAATTGGCACAATATAAAGCCTGTTTTTGCAGTAGCAAGCGGAGGATTAAGCCCATTGATGACGAGTAAATTAGTAAAAATAATGGGTAAGAACATCATAGCTCAATATGGCGGAGGGTGCCATGGACATCCTGATGGTACTTTGTCAGGAGCAAAAGCGATAAGGCAGAGTGTTGAAGCGACGATGGATGATGTGCCTTTAAGAGAATATGCTAAAAATCATAATGAATTGAAAAGAGCATTTGATAAATGGGGGTAGATGAAAGATGATGTTTTTTGGATGGAGTTGGATCTTTTGGCTGGTTGTAGTTTATATTCTAGCTGGTTTGAAAGTAGTGACTGAATATGAAAGAGGAGTGAGATTCTTTTTAGGAAAGTATCAAGGACTGATGCAGCCAGGGTTAAGACTTGTATTGCCACTTATTCAGACTTGGCAGAAGGTTGATTTGCGTATCAAAGCAGTAGATGTTCCTGATCAAGACGCGATTACAAAAGATAATGTTTCAATATCAGTGAATGCTGTTCTGTATTATAAGGTTGTAGAAGCTAAAAGAGCGATTATTGAAGTAGAACATTACAATTATGCTGTTTCTCAATTATCACAAACAACTATGCGTGATGTTGTAGGTGAAGTTACATTAGATGAACTGCTTAGCAAACGTGATCAAATAAGCAAAAGAATAAGAGAGATTGTGGATAAAGCTACTGATCCCTGGGGAATCAAGGTTGAAAGCGTTGAATTAAAACATGTTGAGCTGCCAGCAGACATGAAACGTGTGATAGGCAAGGAAGCAGAAGCTGAAAGAGAGAAAAGAGCTGTTATAATCAAGGCAGAAGGCGAAGTTATAGCTGCTAAAAATATGTCAAAGGCTGCAGATATGATGTATAAAGCACCGGGCGCATTGCATCTGAGGACATTGCAGAGCATCAATGATTTATCCAGTGATCAAAGCAATACTGTGATATTTGCTATTCCTCTTGAAGTCTTGAGGGCTTTGGAAGGATTGAAGAAGACAAAATAGATTTTTTTTTATTTTCCTTTTAACTCGTCTGTTAGTTCTTTAACACCTAGGATTTTGTCTATTCTATGGCCATTTGTTCCTATTGTATAAATGGCTTGATATTTTACATTGTTTTTTCCAGGGCATTCTTTTCCAGGTGGAATAACATAACCTTCTGGACAAGGAATTGATTCTTTTTTTGGAAAATAAAAATCTGCAGCTGCTAATAATCCTGAGCAGATGCAAAAGCTATTCCCTGATTTTTTATCTGCTAAAGGAGATTTTTTTATATATCTGAACGGAAATCCGCAAGGGCTTCCCCATAATTTGTCTGCAATCACTATGTCTTGTTTTGTAGAATCTATTATCGCTTGCTTAAATTCAGAAGGTGCTGTGCTTTCATACGTTGCTGCATATCTTGAGCCAATGCCAACTCCTGAAGCACCTTGATTAAGTGCATAGATAATATCTTTATGCGTGTATATCCCACCAGCAACAATCACTGGAATAGGCAGATTGTTTTTATAGTTCTTTTTTTCGTTTACTAGATCTAATACTGGCGGAAGCAATTCTTTGAATAAATCGTATTTTTCCAAGAATTTATCTCCTGCTGCTTTTATCTTTTTATAGTTGAATCCAAGATGTCCGCCTGCTTTTGGACCTTCTACTATTATTGCATCTGGCAGATATTTTTCTTGTTTCCATTTTTTAAGAATATAATTTAATCCTGCTGAGTTTGAAACAATAGGTATCAATGCAATATTATGGTTCTTGCCATATTTTTCTTTTACTATCTTTGGTAAATTATGATTATCTCCGAGAACCCTGTCTCGCGTAGGGAATCCAGCTCCAGAAACGATCATATCAATTCCGCCATCAATAGAAGCTTCAACAGATGTTTTATAATCTCTGAATAAAGCACACATTATATTCATTGCGATTGCGCCTTTTCCGTTTGCTGCTGTTTTAGCATCTTTAACCTCTTTTACTGTTGCTTCGTATAAGCTCATCTTATTTTTTTTTAATCTTCTTGCAGTCAAATAATTCAGAGCTACACTCGATATTGTTCCAACACAATCTTCTTTAGCAACAGCGGCAGCAAGATTCATTAAAGAAATACCTGCGCCCATACCTTGTTGAACAATAGGAAATGTTTTTCTTCCTTTGATTTCAAGTATTTTGCTAAGCATAAACTATTATTTTATTGTATCATATATAATACTTATGAATATTTGGGTTCATCCGGAATAAGGTTCAAATAATATTCTAAATATGAGATTAATCATTCT
>CAYSVS010000017.1:0-24185 GCA_964434475.1 uncultured Methanosarcinales archaeon | reverse complement strand
TGTGCAATTAATCTAAAAAGCTAAGCTAAACAGCAATTATGCAAAGTTCTCTTTATAACAGTATATGAAAAAGATATTTTAAACTTACATATGTGGTAAGATATAAACATAAGAATTATATAATCAATAATTATATCTTGATTGTATGAATAAAGAAAGGATACAATCGTGCATAGGAATCATTACGATAATTTCCTTATTTGTCTTATTTTCATATTTGATCCAAAGCAATCTTACTTTTTTTAGGCAGCATATTGATTTAGGTTTATCGGGTATGCTCTTGTTCATTTTGATCGTAGCATTGTCTATCATTTTTGCTCCAATAAGTTCTGTTCCTTTATTTCCATTAGGTTCAAATATATGGGGTTGGTTTATCACAGGAATATTAGGGACTATAGGTTGGACTTTGGGAGCGATCATAGCATTCCTATTAGCAAGAAAATATGGTATTGCTTTGGTAAAGAAGGTTTTGCCTTTAAAGAAGATATATTATGTTGAACAAAAGATTCCGCAAGAACATATATTTCTAACGCTTGTTTTTCTCAGGATGGTCATACCTATCGATGGCATTAGTTATCTGATGGGATTGTTCAGTAAGATGAGCCTGAAAACTTACACTCTTGCAACATTATTGGGTTTGATACCTTTTACATTCATGATTGCTTATCTGGGAATTGTGCCTTTTTATTATCAGATTATTTTTGTTTCTATAGCGTTTTTAGTAGTTCTGGTAGGATTTATTTTGAGGTTAAATAAGAAATAAAATCATATGTTGTTGATGACCTCTTCAACTGCTTTAGACCATCTTCGTATGGTTTCCTTGATCTTATTTTTTATCTCTTCTTTATTGTTTATAGTATATAAGAAAGTATATCCTCCTTTAGATATATTATTTTGTATTCTATTTGCTAGGTCTTTTTCAACAAGTTTCTTTATTGCTTTCTGTATGGTTGTCCTGTCTAGTTTCATCTGTTTTGAGATATTTATTATAGAATATTCTCCTCTTTTTTGCAATAAGAACATCAGCAGATTATATTCTGTCTTATTCAATTCAAAAGCGCATTTGATCAGCTCTTCTTTGGATATCCTTTTACATGAAAAAGTTAACATCTTAATATGTTTATTTTAGCTTGACTGCTGTTCCGTATGCAAGCATTTCAGAAGCTCCTTGTTGTATCATCGATGTTGTAAACCTTACACCTATTATTGCATCAGCTCCAGCGTTTATAGCTTCATTTACCATCCTGTTATATGCTTCGTCTCTTGCATGTTCTGCCATTTTGGTATATGTCTTTACTTCTCCTCCAATTAAATTCTTAAGTCCTGCTCCTATATCTCTTCCTATATTTCTAGCTCTTACTGTGCTTCCTTTAGCAATTTTTATTATCTTGCTTATTTTTTTGCCTGGAATTTCGTTTCCTGTTGTGATTATTATTTCCGCCATATTATATCTTACCTCCTGTTTTTATCTTTTCTATCTTGTCCTCTTCTTTATTGATAAATATAAAGATGCCTATTACTATTATAGGTATTCCATAAATCAATAACCATAAATCAGATAATATCGCTACGGTTGAAAGATACAATCCTAGTAACATAGCTACACTGCCTGATATTGTTCTGCTTAAAGTATTCATGAATATAAAAAAACAGTTTTAATTTATAAATGTTATGTGAAAGATTTTACAATATTCTGAATTTCATCTTAATGAATGGAAACCTAAAATGTTTTGTCACATCTCTTATTTTTTTATACTAAAGATAAAGATTAAATATATTATTTTTGATTGCGGTGATGTGGATTTTGTATAACAAATTTATCTCAAAAAAACAAAATCATTATATATTATACATATTAATTAATGAGAAAGTTTTTAAAAAATTGAGGTGTTAATGTATTATGTTTCCGGAAATAATCATAACAGTTATTATAGCTGCGTTTTTATTGGAATTCTTTGATTCAGCAGTTGGCATGGGTTTCGGTACTTTGACACCAGTATTGCTATTATTGGGTTATCCGCCTTTGCAGGTTGTTCCTGCAGTACTGTTCGCAAGCGCAGCTCTTAGCTTTAGTGCTGGAATTATGCACCATAATATGAAGAATGTTAATTTCTATAAAAAAGAAAACAAAAAGATATTGTGCATTTTTCTTGGCTTTGGTATCTTGGCTATATTGGTAGGAGCATTCATAGCAGTTAATATACCTGAGTATTTATTGGATATCTATATTGGGCTGCTTACTTTAGCCATAGGAATAATAATACTTAGAAAATTCAAGATACAAAGAAAAATATCTTTTAAGAGGATTACAGTGTTTGCATCAATTGCTGCTTTGAACAAAGGTATTACAGGCGGCGGATTCGGGCCTGTGCTGTCAGGAGGTCAGATAATATCTGGAGTGAAAAGCAAAAGAGCCGTAGGCATGACTCAATTGACAGAAGGATTGTTAAGCATAATCGGTGTTCTGGGTCATATGTTTTTTCAGCAAAACAATAGTCTGAATTGGTCTTTGATAGCGTCTTTGCTTATAGGTGGTTTTTTATCTATGCCTTTGGCGGTGTATGCTGTAAAGATATCAGAACCAAAAAAGATAAGGGTTACTATGGGCATAATAAGTATTATAATAGGTGTGTCTGTTATACTGAAAATATGGATGTTTTAAATGAAAACAAAAATAATCGCGACAATAGGTCCTTCAAGTAGGAATCATCCTACTCTTAAAAAGATGATTAAAGCAGGTATGGATATTGCAAGAATCAACACCAAGTACGGTTCTATAGAAGAATATACTGAAATCACAAAAAGTCTAAAGAAGATAGGCAAATGCAAAATACTCTTTGATATAAAGAGCTTAAATATTCTTGACTGGCTTAAAGATCAGGATTTTGATTATCTTGCTGTTTCTTTTGCAGAAACTGTTCCTCAGATAAGAAAAATAAGGTCAAGGTTTGGAAATAGAAAAATTAAAATAATCTCGAAAATAGAGACAAAAAAAGGTATAGACAATATTGATGCTCTAATCAGAGAAAGCGACGGAATAATGGTTGCAAGAGGTGATTTGGGGAAAAACATCTCTTTTGAAAAGGTTCCTCTTGCACAGAAGATGATAATCAAGAGATGCAATAAGAAAAAGAAGTTAGTTGTAACTGCAACAGAGATGCTTCTTTCTTTAATGCATTCAAAGGTTCCTGAGAGATCTGAAGCAAGCGATATAGCAAATGCTGTGCTGGACGGCTCTGATATATTGATGCTTTCAGAAGAGACAGCGATCGGCGAATATCCTGTATTGGCGATAAAAATAATGAAAAAAGTGATTATGGAAACAGAGAAAGGTATAAGAAAGATGAAAAAGATGTGATTCCTATGGCTAAGAAAAATAAAAAGAAAAAAGAGAAGAAAAAATATAATAATAAACAAAAGAATAAAGATAAGGATAAAAAAAAGAAACAAGAAGATAAGAAGTCAAAGAAAAAATCAGAAAATAAAGAAAATAATAAAGATAGTGATATTAAAAAGAAAAGAGAAGAAAAAAATAAAAAACAAGAAGCAAAAAACAAATCAGAAAAACAAGAAGCAAAGGAAGATTATGAAGAAAACAAGAAAACCTATTATGATATGGATAGTAAGGATGTATTAAAGGAATTTGAAACAACAGAAAAAGGTTTATCAGAGAAAGAAGTAAAGAAAAGGCTTGAAGAATACGGAAGAAACAAGCTCGAAGAAAAGGATAAGATATCGCCATGGAAGATTTTTGCACAGCAGTTCATGAGCCCTTTGGTGTGGGTATTGATCGCAGCGATGATAATTTCTATAGTGGTTGCATTCATCGAAAGCAACAACGGTGTTTCTATTAGTGAGCTTACTGATGCTATAATTATATTTGTGATATTAATCTTTAATGCTATCTTTGGATTTATCCAGGAATATAAAGCTGAGAAGGCCATAGAAAAATTAAGAGAATTAAGTTCTCCTAAAGCCACTGTAATAAGGGATGGCAAAGAAAAAGACATAGATGCAGAAGAGATTGTGCCTGGAGATATAATAAAGATAGAGACAGGTGACAGGATGCCTGCAGATGCAAGGATAATAGAAGAATCTGAACTGGAAGCGCAGGAAGCTGCTTTGACAGGCGAATCAAACCCTGTTGCGAAAACAACTGATAAATTAAAGTCTGGCCTTGGTGTTGGAGACAGGCTAAATATGGTCTTTGCAGGAACCGTGACAACAAAAGGAAGAGCAAAAGCTGTAGTTACAAGAACTGGCATGAAAACAGAAACAGGAAAGATCGCGGAAATGATCAGCGCATCTAAAAAAGAAAAGACGCCTTTACAGAAAAAGCTTGCAAAATTAGGAAAACTCTTGACTATATTGGTAATCATAATAAGCATATTAATATTTGGCATAGGCTTGTTAAGAGGCTATCTTACTGAAGGCATAGACTTTGCTTTAGTTAAGGAGATGCTTATATTTTCGATAGCGTTAGCTGTAGCTGCAATACCTGAAGGTCTGCCTGCTGTAGTTACTATATCTTTGGCATTAGGCGTTAGAAGGATGATAAAAAAGAATGCGCTTATAAGAAGATTGCCGAGTGTTGAAACACTGGGCGCTACGACTGTAATATGCACAGATAAGACAGGCACATTAACACATAATCAGATGACAGTCACAAAGATGTATGTGAATGATAAGGTTGTAGAAGTAAGCGGCAAAGGTTATAAGCCTGAAGGTGATTTTTCTGACAGTAAAAATATAGGTGCATTGCTTGAGATAGGTGCATTATGCAATGATTCTGAATTGAAGAAAGAAAAAAAGAAATGGGAAGTTACAGGCGATCCTACAGAGGGTGCATTGATAGTAAGCGCAAGAAAAGCAGGTATGAATTCTATAAAATTAAATAAGCAGAAGAAAAGAAAGGATGAACTGGGTTTTACTTCTGAAAGAAAAAGGATGACTACTATACATTCTACAGATAAAGGTAATATAGCATATATGAAAGGCGCGCCTGATGGCATACTTGATCTTTGCACTAAAATTTTGATAAACGGAAAAGAACAGAAACTCACAAAAGACAAGCAAAAAGAGATCTTGAAACAGAATGATGGCTTTGCTGATGACGCTTTACGTGTTTTAGGCTTTGCGTATAAAAAAATAGGAAAGAAATACAGCAAGAAAAACTTGGAAAAGGAGTTTGTTTTTGTTGGTCTTCAGGCGATGATAGATCCGCCAAGAGAGGAAGTAAAGGATGCTGTCAAGAAATGCAATACTGCAGGTATAAAGGTAATAATGATCACTGGAGATCATAAGAAAACTGCTGTGGCTATAGGCAAGCAGCTAGGCATAGAGGGCAAATCTATAGAAGGTGCAGAACTGGAGAAGATGAGCAAAAAAGAGCTGAAGAAACATGTTGAAGAGATTGCAGTATATGCAAGAGTAGATCCTAAACATAAGGTAAAGATACTTGAAGCATTGAAGTCAAAAGGCCATATTGTAGGTATGACTGGAGATGGTGTGAATGATGCGCCTGCATTGAAGAAAGCAGATATAGGTGTTGCTATGGGTATTACTGGAACAGATGTAAGCAAGGAAGCCAGCGATATGGTGCTTACTGATGATAATTTTGCATCTATAGTAAATGCTATGAGCGAAGGCAGGACAATATTTGATAATATTAGGAAGTTTGTCAATTATTTGCTTTCATCAAATCTTGGCGAAGTGATGGTAATATTAACCGCAATATTGATAGGCTTGCCGTTGCCCATTACCGCTATTCAGATATTGTGGATAAATCTGATAACAGACGGACTGCCTGCTTTAGCTTTGGGACTTGACCCTGCTAGCCCTAATATAATGCAAAGAAAGCCAAGAAAGAAGGAGGAAGGCATAATCACAAAGAATACAGCAGCAAACATAATAATCATAAGCATATTGATGACTTTGGCTAGTCTTTTCCTGTTTAACCGCTATTATGAAGCTGATCTTGTCAAAGCTCAGACTATTGTTTTTACGACATTGGTTATTCTTGAATTTGTCAGGTTGTATATGATACGGTCAGACTATAATATTAAAATGTTGTCTAATAATTGGCTGGTTTTGGCTGTAGTATTGTCTATAGGTATGCAGTTATTGGTATTGTATTCTCCTTTGAATGCATTCTTTAACACTATACCGTTAAACCTTATGGAGTGGGTTTATATCCTATCAACTTCATTCATAGTGTTGATCATAGGAATTTTTGCAAACAAGATAGTGAAAAGATTTACACATCAGGAAAACTGAAGAAAATTGAGATCATAAGTGTAAACGGTTAGAAAATGGCGTTAAAAGAGTACAAGAAAAAAAGAAAATTCAACAAAACACCTGAACCTGAAGGAAATAAAAAAGGCAATAGTAAAGCTAAAAGCAGCAAGTCTATCTTCGTGGTTCAGAAGCATGATGCCACTCATCTGCATTATGACTTTAGGCTTGAGATAGAAGGTGTATTAAAATCATGGGCTGTGCCTAAAGGACCTTCGCTTAATCCAGAAGATAAAAGATTAGCTATAGAGACAGAGGATCATCCTATAGACTACGCCAATTTTGAAGGTGTTATACCTGAAGGGCATTACGGTGCAGGAACTGTTATGGTGTGGGATAAAGGAAGCTATGAAAATATGACAGAAAAGGACGGTAAAAATATATCTGCAAAAAAAGGCTATGAAAATGGTCATATGTCTTTTGAGCTTAAAGGAAAAAAACTTAAAGGTGCTTTCTCATTAAATAGATTCAGAGAAGATAAATGGCTCCTTATCAAGCAGAAAGATGAAGAGGCTGATAAGCGCGTAGATATATTGAACAAGAAAAAGTCTGTTAAAAGCAGCATGACTCTTAAGCAGATCGAAAAAGAGGAAAAATAAAAACAATTGAAGATGAAAAAAAGCAAAAAAGTCAAAAAAAATAATAAGAAAGATAAAAATAAAGAATACGATGTAATCAAGATTGATGATTATCAAAAATTTATAGGTAAAAAAGCACTGAATAGGATAAAGAAGAAAGCAGAATCCTTGAAGGATGTGCATATAGCGCATATCAATTCAACATATTATGGTGGAGGTGTAGCAGAGATATTATCTTCCTTGACATTGTTGATGAATACATTAGGCATAAAGACAGGCTGGAGGATAATAGAGGGTTCGCCTGATTTCTTTAGTATAACCAAAAAGATGCATAACGCTTTACAGGGAGGAGATATACATCTGACAAAGATGAAAAAAAAGATATATGAAAACGTTATCTATGAAAACTCTTTAAGGAATCATCTTGATCATGATATTGTTGTTGTGCATGACCCTCAGCCTTTGTTCATGATAGAGCATTATAAAAGCAAGAAAGAGCACAAAACACCCTGGATATGGAGATGCCATGTCGATCTTTCTGATCCGCATAAAAAATTCTGGAAGTATATCAAGCCGCATATTGAAAAATATGATTTGATCGTATCCAGCCTGAAGAGATATAAGAAAAAGCTAAAGACCCAACAAAAGTTTATCCCGCCTGCATTAGATCCTTTTGCAACCCAGAACAGGGATTTAGGTGAGAAAAACATAAGAGATAGGTTCAAACATCATAAGATTCCGACAGACAAGCCTTTGGTTGTCCAGGTATCAAGGTTTGACAAGTGGAAAGATCCTGAAGGTGTGATAAAGGCATTTAAGATAGCTAAGAAGAAAGTTGATGCAAGGCTTGTACTTCTCGGTAATATAGCGACAGATGATCCTGAAGGTCAGGAAGTATATGACTCGCTTCTTGATGAACAGAGTGATGATATAATTATTTTGAGTGTACAGGATTCAGCTTTGGTCAATGCACTCCAGAGAAGAGCTACAGTTGTTCTCCAGAAATCTATAAGAGAGGGATTTGGCTTGACTGTTACTGAAGCGATGTGGAAAGCTAAGCCTGTTATAGGAGGTAATGTAGGAGGAATAAAAGTCCAGATAAAAGACGGAGAAAACGGTTTTCTTGTAGATTCTGTCGAAGAGACTGCTGAAAAGATAGTGTATCTTATCAATAATCCTAAAAAAGCTGAAGAGATGGGTAAAAAAGCAAAAGAAAGCGTCAAGAAAAATTATCTGCTGACCAGATTGTTAGAGGATCATCTTGACCTCTACAAAGAATTATTGGACAAAAAGCAGGGATGATATGATGCCTGTAAGAAAATGTTCGAACGGAAAATGGAGAATCGGCTCTGGTAAATGTATGTATAAGACAAAAGCTGCAGCGATGTGCGCTTACAAAGCGTATTTGGCAAAAAAACATTCAAAAAAATGAAAACAAAACACGTGTTTATTGAAGGAAAAGTGCAGGGTGTGTTTTTTAGGGATAATGCTAAGAATAAAGCAGATGAATTGGATGTAAAAGGCTGGATAAAAAATCTTGCAGATGGCAGGGTGGAAGCCGTGTTTTCTGGAGATGACAAAAACGTCGAAGAGATTATTGGATGGTGCAGGCAAGGTCCTTCATCTGCAGATGTTACTTATGTAAATGTCAGGTCAGAAGAGCCAAAAGAGTTTGATGATTTTGAGGTAAGGTATTGATATCCGAAAAACAAAAAACATGAATTATTATGTGTTTTAGCATTTTTATTGCTATTTCAATAATGACTATAATGTGAATGCTGTTAGGAATGCAAGAATGATAAGGGGTGAACTGGATGTATGAACTGTCTGATGTTGATTTATTCAGGAAAAAAGAAAATTATTTATAATGTAAAATGTTAATCCTGGATAAGAGGTGTAATCATGAAAAAAGTTTTGATATCTTTAATTTTGTTTATTTTATTTTTTGTACTAGGCTGTAATGTCAATAAGGAAGATGTTACGTCGATAGATAAGCATGAAGCTCCAGATATCGCAGATATGGAAATAGACAATGTTTCGGAAGACGAGCTGAAAAAAGAAGAAGGTGCTGGATCAACAGAACAAAAATGTGCTGAAGCAGGAGGAACATGGAGACAGATGTCCAATGCTTGTGTAGATTCTTGTGAGAGCCAGAGAGATGATATGATGTGTGCTCAGGTGTTGACATATGGTTGTGACTGCGGCGAAGGAAAATGTTGGAACGGCAATGGATGCGAAAATATATGAGTGCATAAAATAGACCTATAATACAAAAGATGATAAACAAAATATTAGAATACTTAAAACTTGCATGGAAGATTTTCATTAGACCATGGACTACGTTTGATACCTTGTGGATTATACTGCCTCTGGTATTGATACTTGTTCTTATCCATCTGTATTTTGGAAGGCATAGGACAGAAGAATTAGGTTGGAATTCAGCATTCGGGAATTCTATATCTTTATTATGGATATGCGCAATACTTTTCCGTTTTTTATTTGATAAATTTGATTTTGCTGCAATGATGACACAGCCAGGTGCGATGAAAAGCTTGATTATTGTTGGTGCATTGACATTATGGGTTGTATTGCTTTTATACCTTAACTTTTTTCATATAATGCCTAAGAAACTAGCATTTATCATATCGTCATCAGATTCAGTCTATATACTTGCTTATATCATAATATCTGTTATAATAGGCAGTTTTATTTTGAACATCAATACATTGATAGCATCGATATTCTTGTTCGTCTTTTTGCTTATTGTTCTTCAGATCATCAAGCATATGATTCCTATGACGAAAAGTTCAAAGCAGACACTTTTAAATAAGAAAAAAAATAAGAAAAAGAAAAAAGCAGCAAAAAAAGCAGCAAAATCAAAACAATGGAAATTTAAGAAAGGTACAATAGCCTCTATAATAAAATCTTTGCTTAATATTGGAAAAAAGAATTAAAAAGGTAAATACTATGAAAAAGAATATCAAAAGAATGAAAGAAAGCGTTATGAAAGACAGAGCAATTACAAAAGGATTCAGTTTTGGCTTAACTTCAGGAATAATTACAATACTTGGTATGATTATCGGGTTGAATACAGCGACGCATAACAGATTATCTGTTATAGCAGGCATAGTGACTGTCGCGGTTGCTGACACTTTGTCAGACAGTTTCGGCATACATATCAGTGAAGAGGCTGAAGGAGATATGAAAGAATGGACAAGTACGATTTACACATTCCTATCAAAATTTAGTATTGCATTGATATTTCTGATATCTTTTATCTTTATGGAATTGTTTTACGCACTTATGTTCAGTATCTTATTCGGCTTGTCTGTAATATGTATCTTTAGTTATTTCCTGGCAAAAAAACAAGATAAGACAGCATGGAAGGTCGTCGGAGAGCATCTCTTGTTTGCGTTGTTCGTGATAGCAGCTACATATATAACAGGATATCTTGTAAGAAATTATGTGCATTAATATATTTAATTCATAAAACATTATCAAAAGTCATATGTGTTTTGAAATAAGGTGAATAAACATGAAAAGAGATTCATTCCACAAATTTGCAAAGCTGTGTAAGAAACTAAAAAGCATATCTTCAAATATTTATCTGAGAAAAGAATTAAAGAAGTATTTAAGGAAAGTTCCGAAATCTTCAATTAAATATACTCCTTATTTTTTGCTCGGCAATATAAATCCAAGGTTTGAATATAAATATATAGCAAGGATTACTTTAAGAAAACCAAAATCCTGGCATTAAAAATTTCAAGGTTCCAGAGGATAAGGACAGACAAATTTGCTGAAGATTGCTGAAGATTCAATCACAGTTAAAGAAGTCAAGTATTTGAAAAAATAAATTTAAAAAGCACATGCTTTATATATTATGACTAGATTAAGTTGAAGTGTAACAGTTAATATATTTACATTAATATATTCCGTACAAAGAGGTGTAACTTATGCCAAAGAGAAAAAAATCCTTGAAAATAAGCCAAAAAGTGAAAAAATTATTCACCAGGTCAAAAAGCAACAAGTCTCAAAAGATCATCATCATAGGCGGCGGAGATACAGGTTTAGCTTTAGCGAATGTTTTAGAAAAAAACAATCAGATAATCATTATAGAAATAGACAAGAGTATTGCTGAAGAAATAGCAAACAGGACAAATTTTCTTGTGATAAATGAAGACGGGATAGATTCAAATGTGCTAAAAGAAGCAGGTATCGATAAGGCAGACGCATTGATAGCCACAACAGGAGATGACAAGACTAACCTTATGGCCTGCATGATAGCCAAAAACACTAAACTGAAAAAAATCATATCAATAGTAAATTCTCCTAAAAACGAGTCGCTTTTTTCTCATCTGGATATAACTAAAATAATTTCTAAGGTGCAAAGCGCTGTCGCTTTAACACGAAAGGCTTTATATGAGCGTTCTGATGAAAGGATAATACATCTTATAAATGGTGAAGCGCAAATTATAGAACTTAAGGTCGGTAAAAAAAGCAGATATATAGGAAAGAAAGCGCAGATTAAAAATGCTGTCGTAGCTGCAATAACCAGAAAAGATGGCTCAAAAATAATCATATCTTCTGAAGATAAAAAGATAAAAGAAGGAGATCTGTTGATAATCGCAGCTAGGACAAAAGATGTATCCAAGATTCTTGAGGATTTCAAGGGAGAATGAAGATTATACTGCGTTATCTTGGATTTGTACTGCTAATATCTTCAATTTTCAGGATAATACCTCTCACTGCTGCATTGATATATGATGAACCCTATTCTTCTTTTCTGCTGAGCGCATTCTTGTCAATAGTACTCGGGTTGATATTTTTAGGTATTGAAAAAAAACTAACACCCAAAACACAGTTTGAATTTCTTTCTGTTAACCAAGCTTTTATTTTTGTAGGGCTTTCTTTTATACTTATCGCGTTGACTGGTTCAATATCTTTCCTGCCTTCTTTCAATTATAACTTTGTAGATGCTCTTTTTGAGTCGACATCAGGCATAACGACAACAGGGCTTACTGCATATTCTTCTATTGCAGACCTTCCAAAAAGCTTGTTGTTATGGAGAGCAGAGCTGCAGTGGATGGGAGGATTAGGAATAGTGTTGTTCTTATTGTTTTTATTGTTCAAGAAAGAAGCAAAACCAAGAGACTTAGGCTATGCTGAAGAATCAGGGCAGATAAGGGCTACATTATCTCTTGCTCACGGGATAAATTCTGCTTTGAAAAAAGGGGTAAAGATCTCAACAGGCATAAAGATATATCTTTTCTATACCTTATTGGGAATTCTTCTTTTATTTTTGGCAGGTATGCCTTTTTATGATTCTATCGCGATGTCTTTCACTTCCATATCTACTGGAGGTTTTGTTGTTAGTGAACAATTTTACACTAATAATATTCAGCTATTCATCCTTTCTTTGATGATGCTGACAGGCGCTACTTCATTCATAGTACATCAAAAACTGTTCAGCAAAGAGATAAAAGAATTTATCCTGCAGTCTGAAAGAAACATTATGCTGCTTTTTACTTCATTGGCTGTTGTTGCTGCATTCTTTACTTTTCCTGACATCAAGATTGCGCTTTTTGAGACAATATCTGCTTATACTACAACAGGTTATTCTTTGACAACTATTGCACTCCTTCCTCAATTATTTATATTTATAATTATGCTCGGGATGATTATAGGAGGAAGCACAATAAGCACTGCTGGAGGAATGAAGGTGTTCAGGTTTTATACTGTGCTGAAGATTCCTTTTTGGTATCTAAAAAAACTAGCTAGTCCGCTTAATGCTTTAATACCTTTCAA
The DNA here is from genome assembly GCA_964434475.1 of uncultured Methanosarcinales archaeon. Lineage (GTDB taxonomy): Archaea > Nanobdellota > Nanobdellia > Woesearchaeales > CAYSVS01 > CAYSVS01. The sequence goes on along the minus strand of CAYSVS010000017.1, from coordinate 11,508 downwards.
GTTCGATAAAAAACCTGTCCCTGAAAAAACGCTTCTTTCGATACAGGTATTTTTTTCATTATGGCTTATGCTGCTGACTATTGGTACACTAGTATTGATGGTATTGGGAAACAATTTTTTAGATTCTTCTTTCCAGATGACATCTGCATTGGGAACTGTTGGATTAAGCACTATGAATCTAAGTACATTGCATTGGATAGGCAAGACTGTCTTGATGCTGGGAATGCTGCTTGGTAGGGTAGAAATGTATCCTATCATGCTGATGATTAGGCATATGTTTAAGGTATTCAGAAAATACTAAGAATGTTTTGAAAATAATAAAAAATACTTAAGTTTAGTTTTAGAAAAATTGATAATTTCATAAAAAAAACATGAAAACTTAACAAAATAAGATGAGCACAAACCGAAAACTGGCAAAGATGTTCAGGGAGATGGCCCTGATGTATGAGTTGGAAGAAATAGAATGGAAACCAAGAGCTTATAGGGATGCTGCATATAGTATTGAAGGTTTAAGCAGGGACATATCAAAGAAAAAACTTTAAATAATTGAAAATTATTTGTTTAACATATGACACAAAAATCAGACGTATTAGCTGAAAAAAGGACACAGCTGGCAGAAGTCAGAACAGAACTTGCATATGAAGAACGATGAGTGCTGATCTAAGAACTGCCTCTACAACATTCCTGTTCGGCATAGCTTTTTTAGGTTTTTCTGAAATAACTTGGGATTTTTTCTTTATTTCAGGAATAATATCTATGGCAGTAGGTTTACTTTATTTGGCTGCAGCATTTAGTATACTGATGGAACATTCTCAAAAGATAAATGTGATCAAAGAGATATTTGATAAGCTATTGAGAAAAAATAACAAAGATTAAATATTATTCTTGAACTTATCAAACCTTATCTTTGATGATTTGTAGGTATCTGTCTTTTTGATTACCATTTCAAGATATGGTTGTCTTTAAGACCTGTGTAATCAAGGATTAAATTATATTTCTGCCGAAAACAGTCAAAAGGATCTAAACCTTTGTAAACCTTATTCCAAACATCTTGCCCTTTATCTTTTCTTCTGCTTTAATCTTGTATTCTTTGGTCATCTCTGTTGCAATCTCTATCTTATCTGCACCGCATTTTTCTGCTATCACTTTTGAAAGCTTGGTAATATCTGTTTTCAATTCTTCAGGAACAACTATACCTAATTCTATTCTGTCTGTCTTTTGCAGTTCAGCAATCTTTCTATTGCTCTGCACCCTTCTTGTTATTTCCCTTGCAAATCCTTCAGCATCAAGCTCTGGTGTCCTGTCTGTATTTATGTAAACTACTCCTCCTCTGAATTCCATCCCTTCAAGGTTCACAGGACATTGTTCCTGAACTATGATGTGTTCTTTGACTATGTTATATTTCTTGCCGTCTATTTCAACTACAAATTTCTCTTTCTTTTTTATACTGTCAAGTATTGTTTCAGCTGAGGTTGTTGACAAGGCAGCGATTATCTTTGGTGCTTTATCTCCAAAGTCAGGACCTAGTTTGGCAAAATCAGGTTTTACTAATTTTTTTATGCCTTCTATCTTTTTAGCAAGGTGCACTTCTTTTGTGTTTACCTGATTTTTAATTATCTCATACATTTCCCTTGTTGCTTTATTGACATAATCCTTTTCTGTAACAACAGTTATCTCTTTCAAAGGCCATCTTAATCCAAGCTGAGCTTTTTCTCTTGCTGCTAAGCTAGACTGTATAATCATCTTTGCAACTCCCATGTTCTCTTCAAGATCCTTTCTGACAATATTGCCGTATGATTTAGGCCATTCAAAATGATGTATACTCTCTTCCTTAAGCTTGAATTTATCTTTTATGTTAAGATACATCTTCTCTGTTATGAATGGAGCTATAGTAGAGAACATTTTTAAAGTTTCTAAAAAAACTTTGTATATAGTAAATAGTATTGTTTTTTTCTCTTCTTTGCTTCCCATAACTGATTTTTCTCTTACCATCTGCATGTATGTTCTAGACAGGTCTAAGAATAGTTCTTCTATGACGTCAGGTATTTCATCAAGCCTATATTCTTCAAATAGGTTTGTCGCTTTTTGCATGGCTGAATACAGCTTAGAAAACATGTATTTTTCTTCTATACTTCCATGATTTTCAAACAAAGACATATCAATCTCAGTGGTGTTTTCTCCTAATTCATTTGAATAATTCAACAGGAAATTGTGTATGTTCCACAAAACAGATAGATTCTTATTCTTTACTTTCATATCATCAAAGTTATAGTTTATGTCTACTCCTGCCTTGCTTCCGCTTATCATGTAGTATCTTAAGGTATCTGATCCAAACCTGTCTATGACTTCATATGGTGATATAATGTTGCCTAATGACTTTGACATCTTTCTTCCTTCTGCATCCTGTACAAATCCGTGCATATATACTGCTTTATAGCTTGGCTTTTTCATGCTTACCATGCTTGCTACAAACAACAGGTTAAACCATCCTCTTATCTGGTCTTTTCCTTCTAGTATGAAATCTGCTGGAAATAATTCCTTGAAATAGTCCTCTCTTTCTGGATAATCCAAACAAGTCCATGAATTTGTTCCTGCATCTATCCATACATCTAATATGTCAGGCACCCTTATCTTGGTTGCACCGCATTCGCAAGGAATCTCAACTTTATCTATCCAAGGTCTGTGCAGATTTTCTGGCTCTTTTCCACCTTTTTCTACCAGTTCCTTTACTGTTCCTATAACATCATACTTACCGCATTCAGTGCATCTCCATATAGGTACAGGGCATCCCCAGTATCTTTGTCTGGTTATAGAATTATCTCTTAAGTTGTTAAGCCATGAATCAAATTGCCTATTGCCTGCCCAATCAGGCTGCCATTTCACCTGTTTGTTTAATTCTCTCATCTCTTCTTTTAGATCCTCTATCTTAAAGAACCATTGTTTTGTTGTTCTGAATACTACTGGTTGTTTGCATCTCCAGCAATGTGCATAATCATGTTCAACATCTGTTGTCTCTATCAACGCTTTCCTATCTCTTAAAGCTTCTATGAAATCGTCATCATCCTTTTTTGCATATTTGCCTGCAAAATCTCCCATATGTTCTGGAAAAATACCAAATTCATCTATATTGTTGTATGTAGGCAGTCCGTTCCTGTAACCTACTTCATAATCTTCTGGTCCGCATCCAGGAGCGCAATGCACCAGTCCTGTTCCTGCGCTAAGATCAACATACTCGCTTGAAAGCACAACAGTGTGTAATTTAGGATGTTTTGCAGCCATCTCTTTATAGTCTTTTATAGTATCTGAAAAAGGGTGTATGTATTTTATGCCTTCAAGCTTATCTCCTTTGAATTCGTCTATAATCTCAAGTTTCTTGTTAACCACAGATTGCACTACTGGAGCAGCCAAGCCTTTTGCGATAACCCATATTTCATCATCAACTTTTGCTTTAATGTATTCAAGTTCAGGATTAACCATTACAGCAAGATTAAAAGGAATAGTCCATGGTGTAGTTGTCCATATTATCAAGTATTCATTTTCTTTATCAGCTATCTTTAATTTAACAAAGATGCTTGTATCTTTGATCTCTTTATATTCAAGCTCATGTTTAGCTAATGCTGTTGCGCAATGCGAGCACCAATGTATTGTTCTTTTTCCTTCATATAATCTGTTGTTTTCATGTGCTTTTTTGATAAGCCACCATTCACCTTCTATGAATTTTTTGGTTATCGGTTTATATGCGTTTTCGAAATCCATCCATACGCCTAACCTTTTGAAATCAAGATTCATCTGGTCCATATTTTCTGTGGCAAGCTTTTCACATTCTCTTATGAATTTATCTACGCCAAACTTAGGTATCTCATCCTTGCTCTCTATGCCGAACTTTGCTTCTACCTTATGAGCAGTAGGCAGCCCATGCATATCATATCCTGCTCTATCCCATACGTCAAGCCCTTTCATACGTTTATAACGTATAATCATATCCTTCATCGATTTGTTCCATGCTTGACCTATGTGTATCTTTCCAGAAGTATAAGGCGGACCATCTAAAAAGTAGTATTTTTTTTTACCTTTATTCTTTTCTTTAATTTTTTTGTATATCTTGTTATTGTCCCAATATTCTATTATTTCTGGTTCTAAAACTTGAGCATCATATTTCATAGATAATTCACCTTTGTTTGATTTATAATATAATATTAAAAAGAATTCTATGTTGATTTAAAAATATTACGATAAAAAAATAAAATCACATGTTTTCAATAGCTTTTTGTAGCATAGGTGCAATCGCTTCAGCCTCTTCTTTGGTCATTCTTCCAAGCTTGGAAAACTTATATTCGCCTTCAGCATTAGCGTTTTCCCTTGATATCTGAATCTTTTTTGTACCTTCATTGTACTGCTTTATTGAAACACTTAGTTTTGTATTTTCTAATTCTTTTTCTTCGCTCCATAATGTTTTATCTAATTCTGGATCAAATGGCATATTGTATCACCTAACTCAATGGGTTAAGGTGTTATTTAAAAAGGTTTCTGTTTTTTTCATATTATTTTAGAACATATTAACTCTTGCACTATTTATCTAAATATTTTAAAAAAGCCTCTATATTTCCCCATAATGCAGGATTATTCCAGTTCAGATGCAGTTTTGACTTTTGAGGTTGTTCAATATTGTTGGTTGTTTCAAGGTATATATGGGGAGAGTTTTTAATTATGTCATACTCTAATGCGGATTTAAGAAAATTATCTTCAGAATCTAGATCGAACAAAGTACAATATAATCTATCATATTCATAATTGTTAAAATATTCCTCCATATTTTTACAGGAATCTATAATCTTATCAAGATAATCTACCTTTGTTATGGGTGTATAACTTTTTATTTTTTCTAGGTTCTTTTCGAATATCCTATACTTTAAAGGTTTTTCACTTCGTATATTGCTTGACATTACAACAAGTAAAATATGAGCCATAGAGAAATAATAATCCTATAAGTTAATAAATCTTATCTTGATTATTTAGCAGCAAGCTTTACATCCTTATCCAGAACAGTTTTTCTGCCACTGTGCTTTGCTATCTGGTTAGCTTTTGTCGCTATCTCTGTTGCAATTTCTTCGATTATATCAGCAAAAGCTTCAGTAGCATCCTGACTTACTCTTTTAGCACCTGATTTTTGAAGTATTCTTCCGACAGGAGCTCGTGGAATTGTCTGTGTTTTTCTTTGTTGAACCATAAGATGAATCACCAAGATATATAGTTTAATGATGCTTTATAAAATTTTTGATTAAATATTGTTGATTTTACTGTTATTCAGATAAATATTTAAATGAAACTTTGTTCTGGTTTGGTTAGTATGAAAAAAGCGATCGAAAAATATGCATTACAGAATGCTATAAAGTATAATGGTAAAGCTAATCCTAAAGCATTGATAGGAAAGATAATGGGCGAGTTTCCAGAAGCAAGAGCAAACCCAAAAGTTACTATGCAGACTATCAAAGAGATAGTTGGTGAAGTTAATATCTTAAGTGTTGACAGCCAAAAAGAGAAATTACAGCAGATAGCTCCAGAATTATTAGAAAAAAAAGAGAAAAAAGAAAAAGACCTTTTCGCATTCTTGAAACTTAAAGGCAAGATTAATACAGGCTATCCTCCTGGTCCTGAAAAATATCCTCATATAGGGCATGCTAAAGCTTCTTTTGTTAATTATGAATTAGCTAAAAAAACTGGCGGAAAGTTCATATTGAGATTCGAAGATACTAATCCTAAACTTGTAAAAAAAGAGTTTTATGATATAATTCTTGATAATCTTAGATGGCTGGGTATAGAATGGGATGAGTTGGTGTATGCATCTGATCATATGGATATGTACTATAATCATGCTGAAAAATTAATTAAAGATGGGAAAGCATACATGTGCAGATGTAACGGAGATACTATAAAGGAAAGCAGGGCAAAAGGCAAGCCATGCAATTGTAGAGGAAATACTGTAGAAGAGAATCTCGAGTTGTGGAAAGGCTTTTTTGAAGCAGAGCCGGGAAGTATGATATTAAGACTAAAGATAGATTTAAAACATAAGAATACAACTATGAGGGATCCTACAGTATTTAGGATAATAGATCATGATCATGCAAGACACGCTAAAAAATACAGAGTATGGCCTAATTATGATTTTCAGAATTCTATACAGGACTCTTTCAGTGATATAGATATGCGTATAAGAACCAAGGAGTTTGAGATGAGAAGTGAACTACAGAGATGGATACAAGATGCATTGGGAATAAAAGAGACAAACACATATGAGATAGGAAGATTCAATATAGAAGGTGTTCCAAGTTCTGGCAGGGTAATTAGAGAAATGATACATGAAGGCAAGCTTATAGGTTGGGATGATCCTATGCTTCCTACTATAGTTGCTTTAAGGAGAAGGGGTTTTCAACCAAAAGCTATCAAGGATTTTGTACTAAGCACAGGATTGACAAAGAATGAAGCAACATTAACTTGGGACGATATAATAATGCATAACAAACGTTTGCTGGATAAAGAAGCTAATAGGTATTTCTTTATAGATAGTCCTGTTGAAATAATAATAGAAGGAGCTCCTGAACAGGAGATTAAGTTAAATATACATCCAGAAGATGAGAAAAAAGGATATAGAAAATACAAAACAAATGATAGATTCTTGATATCAAAAAATGACTTTGACAAACTAAAGGACAAAGAAATGGTTAGGCTTATGGATTGCCTGAACTTTGAGAAAAAAGGAGACAAATTTGTGTATCATTCTCAATCTCATAAGGATTTTAAAGGTAAAGGTAGGAAGATAATGCATTTTCTTCCGCAGCAAAAAGATTTGCTTGATGTTGAGATATTGATGCCTGACAAGAAAGTTGTAACAGGAAAAGCTTCTCCTTATATAAGCAAACTAAAAGAAGGCCAAGTTATACAATTTGAAAGATTTGGCTTCTGCAAACTGGACCAGTTTGAGAAAGGAGATAATAAGTATATATTCTGGTTTACGCATTAGATCTTTAAGTATTATTTAACTTTTAACTTGTATGTATATGAACGCAGTAGCCATTATCTTAGAGCGGAATGATGGACCAATATTGGCTTTATACAGACGTAAAGGCACGTTTGAAGAGAATAAGCAGGGTTTGGTAGACTGAACAGGTAAAAAAAGATGAATATTCTATTGAAGCTGCTGTAAGGGAACTTCAAGAAGAGATAGGCTATACTGCTTTTTAAGACTATTAGGAATATTTAGGATTCTTAACGTTTAAGAGTGAAGATGAAAGTGTAGATTTTCATGCTTATCGGATATATTTTGATAGTTATATAACCTTGACTAATGATGAGCATACAAGATACAGATGTATATACCCAAAAGAATGTTACAATCAAAATAACCTTATACAATGATAATATAATATATTAAAAAAATACTATGATGATGAATAAGATTTTTAAGTAATATTACTTTACCTTTATTATGCTTGAAGATGATATAAACAAATTCTATGATGTGATCAAGATAGATTATGGAATACAGAAAAGCACATTAAAAGGCATAATCAAAGATAAAGATATCAAATATCTTGATGAAAAAAATAAAATAAGATTAAAAGATATGTTGGATTATATTGGGCTTGGAATAAATTACGGCAGTATGGCTATTTCTGAGTATAATGGTGTATTAGTTTCCGAACATAAGATGATCGAACAAAAGGCATTCACTGGATTAAGGCAAAAGATGGGTTTGAGCATGTCTGATAGGTATGATGTCTGGTTTTATAAATATCTTAAGATGAAATATCCTGGTGCATTTAAAACAAGATTAAAACGCTAAGTTTTTAAATGAAGCTTGATAATAAATTGTAATGGCAGATATTCAAAAGAAACTTAAAAAAAATATTGCCAAGATTGAAAAAAAGAGGCTGATAAGGAGAACAATTATAATTATACTTGTTGCGGTAATATTTCTGATTATAACCTTTTTTGCAAGCAATACTATAAGTTTTGCCTTTAACGAAGAGATGAACATAATCTTGACACCTAAGGATAAATCCATAATTATACAATATAACGAACCTTATGAAGCTAATTTTGAATTTGTAAATGATAATTTCTTTTGGTGCAATAGTGAATGCATCTATCGGTTAAAAGACATCAGCGAAAATAAGACTATAGACGAGAATATAGTATATTTGGAGCATGATGAACAGATAGAGGTAAACTATACCCTTAAATCAGATAAGGTAGGAAGCGGCCAGAAAATTTATATTTTTGAAGTGGAGTGCAATAACTTAAGATCCTTGTTATGCAGAACAGAAGGAGAAAAGAAGATAGAATCATCTTTTGTCACATTAAACTATGATCTGTCAGAAGAGGAAAAAACAGTAAAGGCAAAGATTAACAAACAACTGGTTATGGCATTGGAACAGCTAAAGAAGCTAGATGAGTTTAATATCCAGAATAAGCAGCTTATGTACAGGATAGATGTTGATTCTGATGAGACAACGAAATTGAAAAAACAACAAGATTTTATAGATAATGAACTTGTTGAGATATTTGACATATACAATTCTTTAAAACTATTATGGGATAAGCAAAGATATGTTGAATTAGACTATATTTTCACCAATCTTGATGACCTAAGTATGATAAGAAAAAAGATAATGCAGCAAAGAGAGAATATATTTCATTTTATAGATCATTACAATAAAATTATAGAAAATATGTCAAATATTCTTGATGATGAAAGGATCAATAATATAGCGTTGTTCAATGATTCGATTAATCAAGTATATAAAGATATTTTTTTTACATATATAAAGATAAGCGATAATAAACTTGATAATTATGCTCTGGAATTGCCAGATATCGATAAATATTATGATGATTATGTTGAAAAGGCAAACAATAAGATTATAAGGGTAAGATATGAATTATTGAAATACAGGTTCTTGCTTGATGCATTGGAAAGCGAATCTTATGATGCAGAAATTAATGATACTTTAGAATACGATGAAGATATAGATTATATAAAAGAGATGAATTCTACATGTAAACATATCAGCAAAACTATAGACTCCATAGAAACATTTAATTTCTATAATCGCGATACGAATATAACAGAACAACAATCTATTTTTATAAAGAACATGATAATAACAAATTTCCATGAAAAAATATCTGAAGATATGGGCGAGAAGATAAATAGAATTTTGGAATTGGAAAACCTGACAAAAGGCAACATAACTGAACAACGGTTTGATCTGGTGATAGATATAATTGAACTGTATAGCCTAGACTGCAATCTTAGCAGAAGAAACATTTTGAAAGAAATACCTAAGATAGATAAGATAAACAAGACTTTGGTTGATGTTGAAAGCGAAATTTCTACAGCTCTTCCTGAAAATCTTCCTGAATGCTGTGTTTTCAGTAAATGCGAGCCTTGCTGCACTCCTCAAACCTGCGGAGATAATCCAAGATTATATCCTGTAGTATTTTTGCATGGTCACTCTTTTAATAAAGAAGAAAAGCCTGAAGCAAGCTTGAATGCTTTTTCTAGTATACAGCATAAATTGGTTGATGAAGGTTTCATAAATGCAGGAGAGGTAGACATAAGCAAATCACTGGAAGAGACAGAGTATGGTTATTGGGGAAGAAGCGGTTATCCTGTAAGCGTAAGAGCAACATACTATATAATAAGATATTATGATTTAGGTCTTTATAGCTTATCTGCACAGAAATCAGACAGGATAGAGAACTATGCAATTAGGTTGAAAGAGATTATAGACTATGTTAAGTTCAAGACAGGTTATGATAAGGTGAAGATTGTTACACATTCTATGGGTGGATTGGTAGCAAGAGAATATATATCTATCTTCGGAGATGATAGCGTAGATAAGCTTGTGCTTATAGCATCACCTAACCAAGGCATCTCTCCGAGAATGGAACGGCTGTGCAAGTTCACTGGAGCTGATCCTGAATGCGAGGATATGACTGAAGGTAGCATTTTTTTGAAAAGATTGAATTCTGTTAAAGAACCTGAAAATGTTGAGATACATACAATAATAGCTCAAGGATGCGAGACTAATGATAATGAAGGGGATGGTGTTGTTTCTGTAGATAGTGCTGAACTAAGCTATGCAGACAACCATTATATAGAAGGCAATTGCACTGATTATTTAGGGATAGAGCTGCATAATAAAATATTGGATCCTGAATTATATCCTGAAGTGTACGATATTATTGTTGGTGTTCTTAATGAATAAGCTTATTTCTTAATAACTATCAAAGGCACAAGCATCTCTTTTTTTGATAGTCCTGAATGATGAGCAAATAAAGGATATTCTTTTGGTTTGTTTTTTATTATATGGTCTTCTTTAGATATCAGAACATAATCTCCTATCCTGTCATATAGTTTTGGATTCTGCTTGAACAATCCGAAATAGTTTTTATTGATAAGTTCTTCACTTTTGTGCAATGTGCAGTATTTTTTTAGATTTTTCTTCACATAGGTCTCAAACTGTTTTGTTTTTGAAGGATGCACATAACAATATGCTGCTCTTCCTTCTCCGCATAAAGGCATGCTTAAGCATTCTATCAACTTTGGATGTTTGCTTATGTATAATACTTTATTAAGAGGAATATCTATAAGGCCGTGGTCTGCTGTTATTATCAATGTCGTATTTTTCAGTTTTTTTATCAAACTTAATATGTTATTCTTAATATCCTCAAAATGTTTTTTTGTTTCTTTATGCTCTGTTCCTAGTTCATGCTTTATCATGTCAAGCCCGTACCAATAAGCATAGATATACTTTCGTTTATCGCTTGATCTTACTGCTTTGTTTATCTGCCTGAACAATCCGTTAAGATTGTTGTAACCTAATTTAGTATAGCCTTTTGAAAGATATATGTTATAGTCTGTTTTTATTATCTCTTTGAACATTATATGATATTTTTCTACATTTTTTTTGTTTAGAAACGGCTTTTGGTCAATTATATCATCTATATCTATTCCAAAAAAGCTAAAAGGTAGTCCCTGATACTTTGGCGCAAACCTAAAAATATTGCCTATCGTGCCTATCTCCTTAAAATTGATTGTCCATCCTGTCAGTGCATGCTGCATTGGTGCATTGCCTGTCATAAAAGTAGATATTGCGCTGGTTGTTGTAGGTGGAAACACAGATGTTATGCTTCCTAAAATATAAGGTTTAAGTTCTGTGATGTTTTTTATGTATTCATAACCCATGCCGTCAATAACAAGAAGCACTATGTTTTTTGATTTCTTTAAACTTTTTGAAGGCAATAGTTTTAGCTCTTTGTAACTATGCTCAGATTTGAATGCTTTTGCTATAGAACTCATAAGATTTACTATGCTTCCTCCTTTGTAATCAGGTAAAAAACGCTTCATACTACACTAAAATATATGATCAATTAAATATTTTTCTAATTATTACTGGAGTTGTGCAGATTTAAACTCTAGCCTTGGCTAAACCTCTAAATATT
>CAYSVS010000016.1:0-24728 GCA_964434475.1 uncultured Methanosarcinales archaeon | reverse complement strand
TCTATATTGAAAATAAATAAATAAAAAAAAAACAAATAAACAAAAACTTTAAATATTCTTTTCCATAAGAAATCAAGGGGTAGGAATCATAAAGAGTATTTTTTATAATATAGCTTCTAGTACTAATATTTGGACATTAGAACGTTTTTGAGTAAAAAACACAAAGTTTATATACCTTTTCTTCAAATGGAAAAAATAGGTGTTTAGACATGGTTAATGAATTAAATAATTTTTTCGAAAAATTTCTTTCAAAAGAACCTTTATTTAAAAAGAAAGAAGTAATTCAATCACATTATACTCCTGAAGTGATTGAACATAGAGATGAACAAATACAGCTAGTTGCAGATATTTTAGCTCCTTCATTGAGATTAGATAAACCTTCAAATCTTTTTGTTTATGGTAAAACAGGTACAGGAAAAACATTAACTGTAAAGTATACTACAGATAAAATATTAGATGTTGCAAAGAAAAGAAACATACCTATAAGAGTTTTTTACATAAATTGTAAGCTTAAAAAAGTAGCAGATACAGAATATAGGCTTTTTGCACAATTAGCGAGAGAATTAGGAAAAACAATACCTCCTACAGGTTTACCTACTGAGGAAGTATATAAAATTTTTTACGAAGTTCTTGAAGAGAAAAAACAATTATTTGTTATAATTTTAGATGAGATAGATCAGCTTGTCAAAAAAGCAGGCGATGAGATACTTTATAATTTGACCCGAATGAATTCAGAACTTAAAAATTCTCAGATAGCCATAATAGGAATATCTAATGACCTTATATTTGCAGATAATCTAGACCCCAGAGTGAAAAGCTCTTTGTCAGAAGAAGAAATTGTTTTTGCACCTTATAATGCTATACAGATTCAAGATATTTTGAGGCAAAGAGCAAATATAGCTTTTAAGGAAGGTGTTATACTTCCAGGAGTTATAGAAAAATGTGCTGCTTATGCTGCAAGAGAACACGGAGATGCTAGAAGAGCTTTGGAATTGTTAAGAGTGGCTGGAGAATTAGCAGAAAGAAAAGGTGAAGAAAAGATTAATATTAATCATATTGATGAAGCTGAAGATAAGATTGAAAGAGATAGGATAGTTGATGTAATAACAACTCAGCCTAAACAACATCAGGCAACATTGTATTCTATTTTAAGTATATGTATTTCAAAAAAAGGAAATATATTTACTGGCGAAGTATATGAAATATATAAAGAAATATGTCAAAAAATAAATCTGCAATTTTTAACACAAAGAAGGATATCTGATGTTTTAGCTGAACTTGATATGTTGGGCATAATAAATGCTAAAGTTATAAGCAAAGGAAGATATGGAAGAACAAGGGAAATATCTTTGTCTTTGCCTCATACATCAATACCTAAAATAAAACATCTTTTGGAGGATGGATTAAATTTATGTTAGATGTTGAGAAAAAAAAGGAGTTTGTATCAAGATGCATAGACAAGGGTTTTTTGGTATCAAAAGATGCTTTAGATGATTGTGTAGATGCTCCTGAACATTTCAAGGATTCAAAATGTCTAATACTGAACAAGGATTCAATAAAAATAAAGAATATAACAGGATATAATTGGATAGAGTTTGATAAAGCAAAAGTTCTTTTTGAGAAAAAGAGAAATAAAAAGATATTGGAAAGCTTCATTAAAGATATAGATGATTCAAAATTTGATAAAGTGGTTGAAATAAATGATGAATCTGTAAAAATTCTTTATTCTTATGAAGATAATAATACCAAGAAAAAACAAGTATCTGATTTTGTTAAATATTTTAATAAAAGATATTCTGCAATAGAACAAATACTTAAAAAAAGACAGGAATTGACAGGAGTGGTTTCAATATCAAGAGTGTTGGGAAGGACAGATAGGGAATCTGTATCTATAATAGGTATTGTTTTGGAAAAAAGATATTCTAAAAATGGTCATATTATGCTAACTTTAGAGGATAAGACTGGTTTTATTAAAGTTTTGATAAGCAAAGACAAACCCGAGATGTTTAATGAAGCAAAAGATGTTGTTTTGGATGAAATAATAGGTGTAACTGGTTTTAACGGAGATAAGATAATATTTGCGAATAATATTTTATGGCCTGATATTCCTGCACATAAAGAAGTCAAGAAAGCAAAAGAAGAATTATATGCTATATTCATGTCAGATATGCATGTAGGAAGCACATATTTCTTGCCTGATGAATTCAATAAGTTTTTGAAATGGATAAACTGTGAAACAGGAAGTCAAAAACAAAAAAACACTGCAAAAAAAGTGAAGTATATTTTTATACTGGGTGATCTTGTAGATGGTGTAGGAATATATCCTGGCCAAGATAAAGAATTGACAATAACAGATATCTATGAACAATACAAAGAATGTGCTAGATTATTATCCAAGATACCTGAACACATAAAAATAATAATATGTCCTGGAAATCACGATGCTATGAGGATAGCTGAACCTCAGCCTAAACTTTATGAAGATTTTTCTAATCCTGTGCTAGAATTACCCAATACTTCTATAGTCAGTAATCCTTCTATAGTTAATTTTCATTCTAGTGATGATTTTCCTGGTTTTGATGTATTATTATATCATGGTTATTCTTTTGATTACTATGTAGCTAATGTGGACAGTATAAGAAGCCAAGGAGGATATGATAGGGCAGATCTTATAATGAAATTTTTACTAAAAAGAAGACACCTTGCTCCTTCTCACACTTCTACATTATATATACCTGACAATACAGGGGATCCTTTAGTCATCAAAAAAGTTCCTGATTTTTTTGCAACTGGACACATACACAATACTCCTGTTGTATCTTTTTACAGAGGAGTTAACACAATATCTTGCGGCTGCTGGCAGGCTAAAACAAGTTTTCAGGAAAAAGTAGGACATAACCCTGGTCCGTGTAAGATTCCTTTAGTAAATCTTCAAACAAGACAAGTGAAAATTTTGAGGTTTCAATGATGGTTGTTGCATCTGAGAACATGAAAAAGTATTTTGAAGATATAGAACAAGATACTCAAAATTGTTATGCTATAGCGAAACAAGCAAGAAAAAAAGGTTTTGATCCTAGCAAAGAAGTAGAGATAACCCTTGCAAAAAATATGGCAGAAAGAGTAATAGGGCTAATATCTGTTGTGGCACCCCAAATTAAAGATTCTGGAGCAGTAGAAAGAATAATGCAGTTAGAAGATAAATATGGAGTGCTGGACTGGAGAGTTGCCTTGACTATAGCTTTAGAGATTGCTCATCAAAAGTTTTGCAAGTTTGATGATAAGAAACAAGCTATGGAAATTGGCATAAGAGCAGGATTTGCATATGGGACAGTTGGAGTGGTAAGCAGCCCTTTGGAAGGTTTTGTAAGTTTAGATATAAAGAATAGAAGAGACAATAAAGGCGAATATTTTTGTATGAATTTTTCAGGACCTATAAGAAATGCCGGAGGCACAGCAGCATCATGGAGCGTAATAATTGCAGATTATGTAAGAAAAAATATGGGATATTCTACTTATGATCCTTCAGAGGAAGAGGTAAAGAGAACTTTTGCAGAGATAACTGATTATCATGAGCGTGTAACCAATCTTCAATATTTTCCTAGTCAAGAGGAAAGCGAGTTTTTGACAAAAAATCTTCCTGTAGAGATAAGCGGAGATCCAACTGAAAAATATGATGTTTCAAACCATAAGGATCTGCCAAGAGTAGATACAAATAAATTAAGAGGGGGTTTTTGTCTGATTCATTCAAGCTGTATACCTTTGAAAGCTGCAAAATTATGGAAACAGCTCTCAAAATGGGGCAAAGATATGGGTATGGATCATTGGGGTTTTCTCCAGGAATTTCTTGAAATAAAAAAAAAAGCGCATTCTAAAGGAGGCGGCAAAGAAAAACAAAATGACGAAAAAGCGAAAATAACGCCAGATTATACATATATTAAAGACCTTGTTGCAGGAAGACCTGTGTTGGCGCACCCTTTGGCAAAAGGAGGATTCAGATTAAGGTATGGAAGAAGCAGAACTTCTGGTTACAGCGGTCAAAGCATACATCCTAGTTCTATGCATGTGATGAGTAATTATATAGCTACAGGTACACAGTTGAAAGTTGAAAGACCTGGTAAAGGTGCGGCTTTTACGCCTTGTGATACTATAGATGGACCTATAGTCAAGATAGATGACGGTTCTGTAATAAGGTTAGAAACAGAAGCATTGGCAAAGCAGTATAAAGACAGAGTAAAGGAAGTGCTTTTTTTAGGTGATGAATTAGTGAATTACGGAGATTTTTTTAACAGAGCGCATGTTTTGATACCTGCAGGATATTGCGAAGAATGGTGGGCACAGGAGCTTGAGAAAGCAACCGTAGATATGTTTGGAAATCTTGACGTAGATAAGCTAGAAGATCTGACCAAAATAGATTCAAGCATCCTGAACAAGATAATAAAAGAACCCATGAGATATAAACCTGAGATAAAGCACGCTATAAATTTGTCAAAAAAAATTAACATACCTCTTCACCCTTATTACACATACCATTGGAAAGATATTTCTAAAGAACAATTGCTTGTATTTTTAAATTGGTTCAAGAAAGCAAATATAAAAAAAGAAGGAGATGAGATATTGAAGATCATACTACCTTACAAAGAAGAACCCAAAAGAGTTGTTGAACTTATCGGCTTACCTCACATAACTGTAAATAAAGAGTTTGTAGTTATAGAAAAGCAGCATGCGAGAGCTTTGGCAGCAACCATAGGATGCTATTCAAAACATCAGGATATATCAAAAATAAAAGATGCAGAATGTACTTTAGGTATGATAAATTCTATTTCAGAAGTAAAGATAAGGGACAAATCTGGGACTTATATAGGTGCGAGAATGGGCAGACCTGAAAAAGCAAAGATGAGAAAGATGACTGGCTCGCCACATGTACTTTTTCCAGTAGGTGAAGAAGGAGGAAGATTAAGAAGTTTTCAATCAGCATTAGAAACAGGTAAGATAACTGCAGAATTGCCTATATACAGGTGCAAAAAATGCAATAAAGAGACAATTTTTCAGAAATGTGAAATATGCGGCAGTGAAACGCAAAAACTGTATTTTTGCAATGTTTGCGGAGCTATAGAAACAGAGTTATGCAGAGATCATGGAGAAACAAGACCATATAAAAAACAAGAGATAGATATAGCGTATTATTTCAACAAGTGTCTTCAAAAATTAAAGTTAAAGGTATATCCTGACTTGATAAAAGGTGTTAGAGGTACATCTAATAAGGACCATATCCCTGAAAATCTTATGAAAGGTATAATTAGAGCAAGCCACGGCGTACACGTAAACAAAGATGGAACAGTAAGGTATGATGCTTCAGAACTTACATGCACTCACTTTAAACCAAAAGAAGTAGGGGTGAGTGTGGAAAAGTTAAGGAATTTAGGTTATCAAAAAGATATTCATAATAAAGATTTGATAAACAATGACCAGGTGCTCGAGATAAAACCCCAAGATGTAATACTGCCTGCGTGTCAAATATCTCCTGATGAACCTAGTGATGATGTTTTGCTTAGGACAACCAAATTTATAGATGATTGTTTAGTAAAGATATATGGTTTGAAACCTTACTATGATATCAGGTCAAAGTCAGATCTTGTAGGCCATTATATAATAGGATTAGCTCCTCATACAAGTGCAGGAATGGTAGGAAGAATAATAGGGTTTTCACAATCACAGGGTTTTTTGGCTCATCCTTATTTTCATGCAGCAGAAAGAAGAGATACAGACGGGGACGAGATAGGTTTTATGCTTCTTATGGATGCTTTCCTTAATTTTTCTAGATCTTATCTTCCTACGCATAGAGGATCTACTATGGATGCACCTCTTGTTCTTACATCTATATTGACTCCTGGTGAAGTGGATGATATGGCTTTTGATATGGATATAGTGTGGAAATATCCTTTAGAGTTGTATGAAGCTGCTCTGCAATACAAGATGCCTTGGGAAATAGATATAAAGTTGATAAAGAATGTGTTAAACACTACTGATCAATATGAAGGCATGGGTTTTACGCACGATTCTTCTGATTTTAATGCAGGTGTGCTTTGTTCAGCTTACAAAACTTTGCCTTCTATGGAAGAAAAACTGAAAGGCCAGATGGAAATTGCAGAAAGGTTGAGAAGTGTCGAAACAAGCGATGTAGCTAGGCTTGTGATAGACAAACACTTTCTAAAAGATATTAAAGGTAATCTAAGAAAATTTTCTATGCAGGAATTCAGATGTGTAAAATGCAATCAGAAATTCAGGAGACCGCCTTTAGTAGGAAAATGTACTTTTTGCGGAGGCAAAATATTATTCACCATATCTCAAGGAAGTGTAATCAAATACTTGCAGCCTAGTATATCTTTAGCGAATAATTATAATGTTCCTGTTTATGTAAAACAAACATTGGAATTACTTCAAAGAAGGGTTGATGGTGTTTTTGGAAAAGAAAAAGAGAAACAAGAAGGATTGGGGAAGTGGTTTGGATAGAATTTGTTTAATAAAAAAATATTTCTGAATCACAATTTTATTTTTGTACTGCAGTATTAAATTTTTTTATCATAATTTGTATTGTTATAACCTATTTATTTTTTTATTGAAAATCTCACACACGGGATTTTCTCTGGGATTCAAATATCCTGCATTTCAGTTCGAGAATTTTAATTCTAAAAGTTGCTTTGCAATTTTTGTATGTCTAAAATCTGCTATTTTTTAACCTTTCTTAAATTTGTCTTAATGGTGATTTTGTAACACTTTTATAGGTTCAGGATATGCTGACAAATCATATATCTGTGGTATGTTGGGCTTTGTTCAACAGGATGAACAATCAAAAGACAAATTTTTGTTATAAAAAACACAATACCTGATTCTGTAATGATGTAGATTAATATTTATTCTCTGATAACGCATACTTGTGCATGCGGAATTCCATCTATTGTTATTATATGCCCTTCTTGTACAAGATCGTGTTTTTTCAAGAATTCTATAGTTTGTTTACCTGCAGCGTTGATTATATAGACATGTTTGATCATATCTTTAATTTCTTTTTCTTTTTTTTCTTCGCCTTCATAGAATTTAGAGGTCAAATCTAATTGTTTTTTGCCTTCTTCAAATTTTTTTCCAAGAATATCCTTGTCGCACAATGCCAAAAAAGTCTGACCTTCTCTGCTCTTATGAATCTTAGCTATCATCTTATATTCAAATCTTGCTCTTAACAGGGTGTTTTGCTCCGCATGCAAGACATTTTAAGAAAGAAAAACCACTTTCTTTGATTATTTTAGTATCAGGTTTTCCGCAGTCAGGACAAAGTACAAATTGTTGAGCATATTTTTTTATCTTTTCATTTATCCTTGCAGCAGGTATCTTCGCACCCAATATCAGCCCTGTTTTTTTTAGTTCTCCTGGTGTTGCCAATTCTTTAAGAACGAATTTCAAAAGGTGTCCAACAGGTCTTCTGAGTGTTTGAGCTATTTGATTAAAATTACTTATGATTGTCCAATTACCCTGGATGTGCCCTCTTACTTTGGGAATTTCAAATCTTGCAGATTCAAAAACAGATTCAGGTAATTTATCTCTGCCTTTTTTAAGCATCTTTTTGTAGTCCATAATTTTAAGTTAAATATCTTTGTTTATAAAATTTATCAAAATATATGCAAATATAATAAAATTCAATACAAACCTTTATAAATGAATTAACCCCTATTTATTTAGATATGGTATTGGAATCTTTAATAACTCCTTTTAAAGCAGAGAAAAAACCATGGGACATGTTATTTCTTGGATTCTTGTTTACTGTTGTTGCGATATTCCTGGCTATGTGGGTCTTTAAGACATACACTAGTTTGGTAATGGTTTTTTTTACAGTTATGGCGTGTTTGCCATTTATGATCAAAACCATGCGATTTGAAGAAAGAAAAGACACTGTTATCACGGATGAGATGACTCTTCTGAAAGAACATTCTAAAGCATTGGCTTGTTTTATGTTTCTTTTTTTAGGGATGGTTTTAGCATATGCTCTTTTTTTTATCATACTTCCTAATAATATGACCCAGAACATATATTATTCTCAGATCCAAACAATATCAAATGTTAATGCGCAGCTTTCTGCGAACTATGTAAATCCTTTTGAAACTTTTACCAATATTCTGTTTAATAATCTTAGGGTGCTTTCTTTTTGCATACTTTTCTCTTTTGCTTATGGAGCAGGTGCAATATTTATTCTTACATGGAACGCATCAGTCATAGGAACTGCTGTAGGTAATTTCATAAGAACAAAGATAAGCATAGTAATGTCCCAAACAGGAATGGTTAGTTTAGGCAACTATTTTTATGCTGTTTCATTTAGCCTATTAAGATATTTTATCCACGGTATACCTGAGATTTTAGCATATCTGATAGGAGGATTGGCAGGAGGTATAATATCTTTTGCAGTGATAAGACACGATTTTGCATCCAAGAAATTTGAGAACATCATCATGGATACTTCTGAATTGATAATCTTGGCATTATTCTTACTTTTACTTAGTTCTTTTATAGAAGTATATCTTACTCCTTTGTTATTTTAAATGATTACAAGCTGTGTTTTATACTCCTTTGTTTTGCAACTATTTTAGTTTGTAATCTTAATAATTCAGATTGCATAGCAAAAAATCTAGCGTATACTTTGTAGCTTGCTATGGTGTGTATTTAGATTTAGGAATTTTTATTGAGTTAAACAAAAAATTATTTAAATTATTTTATTCAAGAATCTTTAATTTACCCGGGCTTATTTCGAATATCTCTCCGTTCTCGAGAAGTTTATTGATGGTTTCTTCGGGTATTCCGTTTGAAATAATATCGGCTGTTGAAACTCCTTCGCCTTTATCCTCTTTTCTTATCTTTTCAAGGGCTTTTTCAAAATCATCGCTGATCATCACTTCATCAACAATTACCTCTTCGTCTTTTATAGGTTCTTCTGTTTCATCATCTTTATTCATTTCAAGTTCTAATCTTCTTACTTCTAACCATTTTTTATCTATCTTTTTTATTATTTCAGATATAAGGTATTTTTCAGAATTAAATTCTCTGGGTCTTCCTATAATCTGTACAACGTCACCCACCTGGAGTTCATCAAATGCTTTTGCGTTGTCAAAACTTCTTATATTAATTGATGCTTCGCTGTCGTCTAGTGTTATGGTGTTGTTGTCTTGTTCGGATTTATTTACGATTATCCCTATTATATTGACCCTTGATATTTTATTGTTGTTGTTTGTAAGTATAAAATTAGGATTCCACCCTTCTTCTTTTATATATTGGCCCAAAGTGATATCTTTTATCTTTGTTTTTTTGGCGACCTGTCTTTTAATATTTTTGTTTTCTTGTTTTTTTTCCATTTTCACAACCTTTGTATTAATCCTCTCCTTGGTTCAAAAATATCACCACCTCTTTTAAGCTTGTCAATTATTTCTTCAACATCACTTTCTTCCATCTTGTTATTTTTTGCTTCTTTGATAACTTCTTCTATAGGTATGGTTTTACCGAATTTGTTCTCCAATTCAGCAATAATCTCTTTTATGGTGCTTATCCTATTCCTTGTAGATGAGCTTATTCCGCTTGTGATCCTATCTATGTCTATTTTTCCTGTTTCGGGATCCATACCTACTTGCGCCAAACAATAATTCAAAAGATCTATTGCTTTTTTCGCATCTTTTAAAGTTACCTTTTCGCCCAATCTTATCTTAGAAGCTGCTTCTGATAATCTTACTAGTGCCTCTAACTGTCTTGTTGTTATAGGTACGCTTCGTGCTCCTGCTTCTTCTTGACTTGATGCATTTCTGGTTTGGACATAGAACCTTTTTATCTCTTCCACTGCCTCATCTGTCAGAACAGGTGAAATGTTTTTTCTTGCATATGCTAAATATTTTCTGATCTGTTCTGTATCTATTGCAGGATTACCCATGTTAGGGTCTTGGTGTAATCCTAAAATAAACATGGCCATATTTGTATCTTTTTTTTCCTCGGGCAGGTCTTTGATAGGAAATATCAGATCAAATCTAGATATCAACGCAGGAGGAAGATCTATCTGTTTAGATAATATGTCATAAGGGTCAAATCTTCCGTATTTAGGATTTGCTGCCGCCAATACTGTTGTCTCTGCCCTTAAGGTCGCTTGTATGTTGGCTTTACTTATTGTTATGGTTTGACCTTCTAGAGCTTCATGCATAGCGCTTCTGTCATCAACAGACATCTTGTCTAATTCATCTATACAGCATAATCCTTTGTTTGCAAGCACTAGTGCACCGGCTTCCAAACTCCATCCTCCTAAAAATTCATCTTTTACTACGGCTGCAGTTAATCCTGCTCCTGAAGCGCCCTTGCCTGATACGAATCTTGATTTTGGAGCTATTTTTGTTGTTCTTTTCAATAATTGCGATTTTCCTGCACCAGGATCTCCTATAAGGAGCATATGAATATCTCCTCTTGTCCCTACTCCGTCATTTCTCATCTTTTTTACTCCTCCTACTAGTTGATAAAGAAGAGCTTCTTTTATCTTGTCATATCCATATATAGAAGGGGCGCATGATTCTATAAGTTTGACAAAAAGATCAGGATCTTTGCTTATCTCTTTAATTTTTTCCTCATCCTCTTTACTTATCAAAACTTCGCTAAAATCTTCTTCTACAGGCTCTACATCGTTAGCTTCAACCAAAAGATCGAACCGTGTGCTTTGTCCGCCAGATCTCATTATTACAGGAATTTCTTTGATAGTTCCGTTAACGATTATTCTTGCTCCTGGGTTGGTTCTTTTATCTGATATTGGGCTGACTAAATCTTCTTTAAGAAAAATATTCATCCTTTTTGGCTGCTCTCCTCCGTCTAATTTCTCAGCTATCTCTTCCAGAACTATGCCCTGCGCATCTATCAATTCTTTGTTCAATAGCCTAAACTTTCCTTTTCTTCCGCATCCGCATTTTGTAGGCTCTTTGAATTTTTGATCTAATTGTAGTACATTTATTACATTTCCGCAGCTAGGACATTCAAACTTTGCGCTTGTAACCTGGGGTCTTACGTCAGATTTTTGCCTTACTACGCCTTCTATAGCAAAAAGTTTGCCAAGATGTTTACTTCTGATGTTTCTGATCAGTATATTTTGTGAATCTGGAAGATTTTTAACCCTTATCTTGAAATTTGTAATTTCTTTAGGAGTGTCGAACTGCTCTACTGCAATCTCTGCTGCTTTAATAACATCTTCTGGATTTTCGAGAAGTTCGTTGGCTAGTTCAAAGTCGAATTTAGAAAGTTTACCGAAATCTATCTTAAAGAAATTATCGCCTTTCCTGATGTTTTCCATCATCTCAGCGTGATAATTTGTCTCTAAAAATTCCTGAAACTTCTTAATATGTTCAGCAGCATCCATTTTCAATATCTAAAAAAAATAAAGTTTTATTTTATTTTTTTAAGATTATTTTTCAACATGTCTAAAGCTTTATGCACTTCTTCAACACTTTTGGTTCCAGTACACACAACTTTTCCGTTGCTGAACAACAAGAATGTAGCTTTTGCTTCATTAAGCTTATATACTAAGCCCGGAAATTGTTCAGGTTCGTATTCTGTGTTAGGCAGTTTCATGGCCAAAGTATTAAGATTGAGATCCATGCCTACTTCTCCGGAAGCCACCATATTTTGTATTTTTATTTCAGGTTCTATTTTTATGTCTATGTTAATCTTTTTTAGGCTTTTTATTATCTTTTTGATGGATTCATGAACTTTATCCATGGATCTTGCTCCAGTACATACAACTTTTCCTGAACTAAATATTAAGGCGCTTGTTTTAGGTTCTTTGATCCTTATTACTAACCCTGGAAATTGTTCTGGATTATATTCTGTGTTGCTTAATGTAGCAGCCATCTTTTCTAGAGGCACATCGTGTTCTAAAGAAGTGCTTACAACAATATTTACAATTTCAATATCTTTTTTCTCAGATTTAGTTGTTTTCTTAGTTTTTTTTGCCATTTTGTTTACCCCCATTATAATATTTAAAAAATCACAAAAATATTATTTAAATAAATTTATAAAGCTTATAAATAAGAACTAATATTTAAATACTTTCATTTTTAAATAGAATTGTCTCATTATATATATTATCGTTAGGATACCTCCTTGATTTCCTATGGAGATTTAAGCTTTTGAGGCTTTTTATTATCTTTTTAATGCTTTTTAGTGCTGTTTATGATACATTCTTTGCAATTTTCTAATGCTATTTTCATTATTTTTTCATTTTCTAACTTCTTTTCTTCTTTTTCTAAAATTTCTGTCCTTATTTTTGTTATTGGCTTAAGAGGTACAAAAGAGCACTTAGAAACATTCTGCGTACTTATTTCATATGTTTCTATTTTTTTTGCGATATCTATTATCTCTTGCTTATCAAAACCCAATAAGGGACTAAGTATGGGCATATTTATATTGGATCTTATGGCTATCATGTTTTCTACTGTCTGGCTTGCAACTTGCGCTATATTATCCCCAGTTATCAAATAGCTGATATTTTTTTTTTGTGCCAATCTTTCAACAATCTTCAGCATAGTTCTTTTACACAGTACACAAGTCAAATCCTTTTTACATATTTTAGAAATTTGTTTCAATACTTTACTGTATTTTATCAGGTATAGTTTTTTTATTTTTGTTTTTGCACACAATTCTTTGATCGTGTCTATAGAATTTCCTGTATCAAAATGTATGGCTTCAATCTCTATTCCTTGCTTTTTTATCATATGCCCGGCAACAGGACTATCTATTCCTTGACTTAACAACAATAATGCTATTTTTTTATCCATTTAAATTAATAAATAACCCCAACATTTAAATATATCTTGTTTACTATAGTTAACATAAAGAAATCAGGTGATATTATGAAAATTATGCCCCAGGAAATTGAAGTATGGTATGTTCTGCCAGCAATAAGAGCAGAACTAAGCAAGCAGATGCTGCAATTAGGCATCAGCCAATCTGAGATAGCAGAAAAACTAAACGTTTCAAGAGCAGCTGTTACTCAATATGTAAAGAACAAAAGAGCCAATGATATAGAGTTTAACGAAAAAATAAAAAAAGATATAAAAGCAGCGGCTAAGCGTATAGTTGAAGATAATGCAGATACTATGAAAGAGATACATGATATATGCGAAAATATTAAACAGGATAAAAGTTTGTGCAAGTACCATATGCAGTTTTGCAGTGTTATAGATGAAGATTGTAATGCGTGTTATAGATGAAAAATTGTATAGGTGGTTTTAAATGAAAATTTACTTAGACAACGGTGCGACAACAAAGGTTGCAAAAGAAGTTATTGAAGTTATGCTGCCTTATTTTTATGAGCAATATGGCAATGCATCTAGTTTGCACTCTTATGGAAGGGAGGCAAGAGAAGCAGTAGAGGAAGCTAGGAAAATAATAGCAGATTCCATAGGAGCTAATTCAGGAGAGATAGTGTTTACTTCTGGCGGAACCGAAAGCGATAATTTTGCCATAAGAGGTTATGCTTTTGCGAACAAGGACAAAGGCAACCATATTATCACTACAAGAATTGAACATCCTGCTGTTTTGAATACTTGCAAGGAATTAGAGAAGCAAGGTTTTGAAGTAACTTATCTTGATGTTGATGAAGATGGTTTTGTCGATATAGAGCAATTGAAAAAATCAATAACAAAGAAAACGATTCTCGTTTCTATAATACACGGAAACAATGTCATAGGAACAATACAGGACATAGAAAATATAGGAAAGGTTTGTGAAGAAAATAATATTGCATTGCATACTGACGCTGTTCAAAGTTATACTAAATTTGATATTGATGTTGAAAATATGAATATTTGTTTGTTGTCTGCATCAAGCCACAAGATACACGGACCTAAGGGGGCGGGATTTTTATACATTAAACAAGGAACAAAAATGTTATCTCAAAACACAGGCGGAAGCCATGAATTTAAATTGAGAGCAGGAACAGAAAATGTTCCAGGAATAGTTGGTATGGCAAAAGCTGTTGAGATAGCTGACAATAAATATGTTCAAGAGATGCAGAAGTTGAGGGATTATTTAATTGAAGGATTGTTGAAGATTCCCTATACTATACTCAATGGTTCAATAGAAAAAAGGTTATGCAATAATGTCAATATCTCTTTTAAACATGTTGAAGGGGAAAGCTTGCTTATGCATCTTGATCTTGAAGGGATAAGTGTAAGCACGGGAAGCGCTTGCTCGAGTAAAACATTAGAACCTAGTTATGTGCTGTTGGCATTAGGCCAAAAGATAGAAGATGCGCACGGAAGCATAAGATTTACCTTGAGCAAATACATTACAAAAAAACAGATAGATTACACTATCAAAAAAGTTAAGGATATTGTAGACAAACTTAGAAAGATAAGTCCGCTGGTGAAATAATGCGCAAAAAATCAAAGATAATCGAAAATAAGTTGTTTTTAGCATGTTTTATGATATTTAAAACTAAAGAAAGTTTTAAGAATCAAAAATCACAAGGTGATTTTTAATGTACAATGAAAAAGTGATAGATCAATTTAAGAATCCTAAAAATATGGGGAAGCTGGAAGATGCTAACGGCATAGGCAGGGTAGGAAATCCTACATGCATTGCAAAGGGTTTTAATATACATTTAGAGGGTGCTTTATTGCCTATTGAAGAAATAACCAGAAATCACAAGGTCCTAGACTGTAATGGCAAATACAGTGCTGTTGAAAATATATCAAAAAGAAAATATTATGGTTCTTTGATAGAATTTAAAAATAAGTTAGGAAACATTCTTTTAACCCCTGAGCATATGGTTTTAGCTGTCAAAGTTCCTAAAAAAGATAAATTTGCTAGAATCAAGAATAAAAAAGAATTGCTGTCAGCATGGTATCATGCTTATGATTTAGAAAAAAATGATGTTGTATTATATCCTATTCTAAAAATAATTGAAGATAAGGATTATATTTACTATAACAATGTTAAAAAAAAATGGGATTTCAAGAGTATATCTATACCTAAAAAGATCCCTATTAATGCAAAATTTTTAAGATTATCTGGTTATTATTTGGCTGAAGGCAGCATAAGGCTTAAAACCTGTAAAACTTATCTGACTTTTTCATTTAATATCAACGAGAATCATCTTGCAGATGACGTACTTTATATTGTAAAACATTTATTTGGTATTAATGGTAAGAAAGAGTTCAGAACAAATAGCAATGTCGTCGCAGTACACATATATAATGTTTGGATAGCGCGTCTTTTTAAAGAATTATTTGATAATGGCGCTAAAAACAAATCTATTCCTTATTTTTTTATGTTACTTCCTCCTGAGAAACAGAAAAGCTTAATCTATGGTCTTTGGAAAGGAGATGGTTTTTTTAATATAAATAAATCTCGTGCGGGATATGCAACTATATCTAGAAGACTTTGTCAACAGATTAAAATATTACTAATTAGACAAAAAATAGTGCCTTCAATTTATGTAGAAGCTGCAAAAGAAAGAAAAGGTCTTTTTCATAAAGAAGCATATAGAATTCATATAGGTCACAGGGAGTCTCTTAAAAAATTAGCAGATATATTGAAGATTAAATTTAAATCAGCAAAAAGAAAATCAATCGACTCTTGGTTTGATAAAAATTATCTTTTTATGCCTTTATCTTCGGTTAAAAAGATAAAATATAATGGAACAGTCCACAACCTTGAAGTCAATAAAACCAAATCATTTATCTCAGAGGCATTTATTTTACATAATTGCGGAGATGTGATGGAAGTTTTTATCAAAGTAGAGAAAAATGAGGAAGGCAAAGAATACATAAAAGATATCAAGGTAAAGACGTTCGGGTGTGTTGCCGCAATCGCTACAAGCTCAAAGATGACCGAGATGGTCAAGGGAAGGACTCTAACAGAGATAGAAAGGATGACTAACAAGGATATTTCTGATGAATTAGGAGGATTGCCTTCGCTGAAGCTTCATTGCTCTAATCTTTCCATAGATGCGTTAAGAAAAGCGATTGAAGACTACAAGAAAAGAAAATGATAATTGTTAGATACGGAGAGATAGCGTTAAAAGGTGGAAACAGAAAAATATTTGAGGATATTCTGAAAGATAATGTCAAGCAATGCCTGAAAAAAAATAATATTTCTTTTGATAAGATAGTAAAAAGTCATGGAAGATTGTTCGTTTATACTGATGAAAAATTTGATGAAATAAAAAATATATTTGGAATTGTCAGCTATAGTTATGCAAAGGTTTGCGATTCAGATATTGAATCTATAAAACAAACTGTTTCTCACGTAATATGTGATTTTGACGAAAAAACAAAATTTAGGGTAACAACACAAAGAAGCAATAAAGGCCATAAAAAAACGTCTATGGAAATTGACAGAGAGATTGGAGCTTATGTTGTTGAGAAAACAAAAGCAAAGGTTAACCTTAAAAATTTTGATAAAGAAATATGCATAGAGATAGTCAAGGATAAAGCATATGTTTTTTCAGAAAAAAAGAAAGCTGTTGGAGGATTGCCTTTAGGAAGCGCAGGAAAATTGCTTTGTCTGCTTGAAGACAGGAAAGACATATATGCTGCGTTTCTTATGATGAAAAGAGGGTGTCCTGTTGTTTTGTTGAATCTAGGAAATATTGCATATGATGTTTTAGAAAAATATTCTTGCGGGGCAAAGTTAGAGAACATAAAAATATCTAACAAAAAAGAGATTAAAGAAATTGCTGAAAAACATAAAATTAACGCAGTTGTTGTTGGACAAACTTTAGATGAAGTTGAGCAATTAGATATAGGATTAGTAGAGTTTAGACCTTTGGTCGGTATGACAAAGGAAGAAATTGAAAAAAAGTTGGATGAACTGCAAAACAACTAAAAATTAGTTCGCTTTAACCAAACATTTTAAATATCCTTAATTTATATTGTTTTTATGAAACAATATCTAAAGGAAAGAGTTGTTTATTTAAAGTATGGTTGCCGGTTTTACGAAACCATTCCTAAAGTATTATTATTGTTATATTTTTTGTTCCCTGTCTTTGTTATCTTTTCAGGTATTTTCTTTTCTTTATATTCCATTTCATTTGTAGGCTTGGCAATGTTTATTTTTCTTATAATTTATTTTTTTCTGATGAAATTAACGTATGAGTTCAGTGATGAAGGAATAAAGATTTCCGGACCTTTAGCTATATCAAATATGATGTATTGGACTAATTTCGAAGGTTATAAAATTAAAAATAATATGGTTTATATCCATTTTAAATCCAAAAAACCTTTAACTCTCCATTTTTTGTTGATTCCTTTATCTTCTTATAAAGATGAAATACTAAGAATTCTTGATACTTTTATTGTTAAATAAAGCATTTGGTTATTTACCTGCGTTTAAAGAATACAATAAAAATTATTATTGTTCATTCCTTATTTCATCACGCATTTCTTTGAGGGCGCCCATCATATATTTATCGCTTAAGTTGTGATATGTTTTCTAAACTTGAGAATTAGTACTATCCAAATATATTTTATTTTCTTCAAATATCTCTGTCCTCTCTTCTAATGTCAATATATCCATAAACATTTAAAAATAAACCATATTTTTAAAGATTTATGAAGTGTAAATTATGTGATGAAAGCGTTTTTTATAATGAATTGTGCAGAGAGCATTTTATAGAATATTTTGAGAATAAGGTAAATGATACTATAAGTAAATATGGTCTTTTGTCTACGGATGACAAGATAGTTATAGCAGCTTCAGGTGGAAAGGATAGCTTGGTAGTGATGCATATCGTTAAAAAGCTCTTTGGAAATGTTGATGCTATTGTGATAGATGAAGGTATTGAAGGGAGCAGGGATGTAGCTATAGGTCATCTTAAAAAATTTTGTAAAGACAATAATATCAAACTTAAGATAATAAGTTTTGAGAAAGAGTTTGGCAAAGATATGGATAAGATAATGTATGTAAAGCAAAAATTCAATTCCTGCCATATATGCGGGACATTGAGGAGATCTCTGCTGAATAAATATTCAAAAGGTTATGATAAGATAGTCACTGGTCATAATCTTGATGATGAATGCCAGGCAATACTGGTCAATCTGTTCAGGGGCAATCCTAGTTTATTGCCCAGGCTAGGACCTATGACAGGTTTAAAAAAATTTGCTAAATTTTTTACACAAAGAGTAAAGCCTTTGTATTTTTTGAAAGAAGAAGAGATTTTATTGTATGCAAAATTAAAAAATTTTGCGTTTGATGAAAGTAAATGCAAGTATGCTGGCAAAAGCTATAGGTGGACAGTGAAGCAGTTGTTGAATGATTATGAAAAGGAACACAAAGGAACAAAGCAAAATATTATTGATAATTTTTTGAAAGTATTGCCTAAACTGAAACAACAATTTCATACTGATGAGGAACCTAATCAGTGTAAGAAATGTGGTCAGCCAGCAAAAGGCGAAATATGTAAGTGTTGCGAGATTTTAGAAGAAGTGGTTTAATTTCTATATTGAAAATAAATAAGCTTTAAATAATCTTTTCTTTAATTTTCACATTATGTTTCGTGATATAGTCTTTCCAAAGAACAATGAAGATAAATTTGTAGATTTTGCAGATAAGCTAGGCATAAAAGCATTGTGCTTTGTGTATGATTTTAGTAGTTTTGATATCAAGAAATTTAACAAGTTCAAGGATAATGCTCTGAAAAACAGCAAGATCCATATATTTTTAGGGTTAAGGATAAAAGATTTAACTAAAGCAAGAAAAGCAAAGAAGATTGCTGATATAGTATTGACCAACAATAGGGAAAGAAAATTTTTTGAAAGAAAAGAGATGGATATAATCTATGACTTAGAATGTTCTGAATTATCTGATCCTATCCACTACAGAGAATCAGGATTGAATCAAGTACTTTGTAAATTGTTAAAAGAAAAAAAAATATCTTTAGGTATTGCGTTTTCAACATTGCTTAATGACGATAAAAACAGGGTTAAATTTCTTGGAAGGATAATGCAGAACATAAAGCTGATAAGAAAGTATAAGATAAATTCTATAATTGCGAGCTTTGCAAACGATCCTTATGAGATGCGAACTGCGAAGGATTTATGTACTTTTTTTACTGTGCTCGGAATGCATCCAAAAGAAGCAAAGGATTCTTGCACCAATATGTATAATAAAATACAGAATAATATACACAGAAAATCTAATCCTCAAGATTATATTTAACCTTCGTTGACTGCATGATTGTGCGTTGCCTTGACTGTTTTTGGTGTTGGCATAGTAACACTTAATCCGTTGCAATGGTCATTGTATTTTCCTATCGTTGGAGGACAATCTGCATCGCTGTTTTTTACTGCGGCAGCAGCTGCTACGCTTAACACTATTCCTGTTTTTACTATGTTCTCTTTGCTTATTTTTCCATCTTCTTTTGTCAAGAATGATTCTATCTTTTTCTTTAGTTTAGGAAAATTGACCACGTTAATCATAATAATTATTTTCTGTATTTATAAACTTTTCTTTAACTACATAATCAAACTGCTGTTTCAATATCTTGCATCTGTCAGTTTGTGTTATCTTTCCTATTATATTTCCTTGTTCTGAATAATTTATTACAGGACAAACTCCGCAATAGGGTTTGTAAACACAATCGTCACATATGTATTGATCATTTATTGAAGCGTTAATTATTGTACAAGCTTTGTCGCAATTTGTTGTTTCTTTGTAATTATCTTTGTGTACATTCCCTATCTGGAAGATGTTATCTTGCAGCATTCTTGCAGCATCGCAGCCAAAAATATTTCCATTATAATTGTATGTTAATTGACTTATTACAGCGCCGCAAGGTGTTCTAAGATCCAGATAATTAGGGTCATATTGTTCGTTTATCTTCTTGAACATTATGTTGAACATCCTCTCTTGGATGTTTATTCCCTTGTTCTGAAGTTCTTTGATGTATTCCATGCATGTTTTCCAGAATCCTATAAACTCGTCTGCCGAAAACCTGATGTTTTTCCATGCTTCTTTAGCAAAACCTAAATTATTAGGATATCTTAGGTGGATTATATTCAATCTTAGTTTAACATATTCATCTATTATTCCTTTAGAGTATTGCAGGCTTTTGTTAGTCAATGTAACCAATGCATTTATTTTTTTGTTTTTTATGTTTCTTTTCTTGTATTCCTCTTGTATTTTTCTGATCCAATATGTAACTTGTTCATAATTGCTTGTTTTAGAGAATATTCTGTTATAATCGTGCAACTCCTTAGGTCCGTCCAAAGAAGTGCATATGCTTATGTTGTTTATTATAAGATAATCCAAGATTTTGTCGTCCATCAAACTTAAGTTGCTTACCAAAGTAAATTCTAGTTCTTTTTTTGCTTCTTTGTTTTTTTCTTTAGCATATTCTACTATGTATTTTATTATTTCAATGTTGAGCAAAGGCTCTCCACCTTGAAACTCAATGCAAATATCTTTACTTGGTGTCTGAAATATAAAATCAACTGTTTTTTTCGCTGTTTCCTTATCCATATCAAATTCATCTTTGTTTTCTTGTTCAGAGCTCGCATGACAATATATGCAGTTCATGTTGCATCTTAATGTTACAACGACAATGTGCAACGAAGCACCGTTGAACAGAAAATGGTTTCTTTTTCTTGTCAACCTAACAGATTCTTCTATTGTGCTTTTGTCCAAGAGAATTTCGCTTTGTTCAAGCTTTTGTTTTAGGATACTGTTTATATCTTTTTTTTTTAAATTACTAAACTCTTTTTCATCCAGTACGCAATAGCTTCCATGATCGGTTGTAAGAAAATATTTTTCATTGAATTTCTTGTATCTGTAGAAATTGATATTGTTTTCCATCTTAGATCATTTTCTCATTTTTCATAATACCTATTATATAATTGCAGAACTCTTTTTCTAAATATTTTGTTTCTTGTTTCGGCGATAGCTTTACTTCAAAGCTTTCATCTATTATCTTTCCTGCACATATATCTTTGTAATCTTCCAAAGCTAGTTTTATAGCCTTTCTACAATATATCTTGTTATTCAATCTTATTATCATTTTTGATATTTCTTTTGCTCTGTTTCATTTGTCAAGATAGCTCTTTGTATTATTATTTCCCTTATGTTTCTTGATCTTTCTGCTCTTTTTTTATAATCTGAATAATTTATCAATTCATTCAAAAATTCTTTCTCTATATTTTGCATGTCTTGACCCTGTTTTTGGCTTATGTTCACTACTATGTTTTCATTTTCTTCATCGAGTTTTATGTATGCTTTCTCAAGAAAAACATAAGCAGCAGAGAAAATTACTTCCAGAGAGTATATGTTTTTATTCAATCTTATTGTTTTTGATTCCATTCATATCAACCTTATCAGATATATTATTACATTGCCTTCCACAATCATCGTTATGATTGTTCCTAAAAACATGAAAACTGCAAAAGGCATTGTTTGGCTTATCTTAACCTCTTCTATATTTGATCTTTTTATTGTTTCTATCTGTTTTCTTGTCAAACCTTCTGCTTCTTCGTCTATATCTAAATTAATGTCATCACTTAATATCATTCCTGGTTTAAGTTTGCTTGTGCTGATCTTGTAGCTAAAAACGTCATGAGCAAGTTTGTACAAAGCACCCTGAAGAAAACTATATAACAATTTCCATACTATAAACAACATCAGCAATTCTTTAAGGAAGTTTATTGAGTATATCGATTTATCTGTCGCTAGCCTGATAATCATTATGATTATTGCAATATATAGTGTTTTTTTTCCTAACTTTCTTTGGATAATGTAGTAGATAAGTATTGTTAAGAATAACATCAACATATAGTTATCTACCCCTATCTTTATCAATGCCAGACTTATTATCCATAAAAAAGCCAATAGATAGATTATTGATAGGATTGTTTTTTTCATGTCAAAAAAACCTTTGATAAATTCTTTAAACCGCTTTTTCCTGTCCTTTTTTTTTGCTTTGACTATTACATATATCAACATTATTATTAGTAGAGGGATATATGTGTTTATCAACAAGGTTATAGATGGAAAATATTTTTGATAACCTATCCTGAAAAAAGATAAAGGAATAAGCACAGAATAAGCTATGAACAGTTTGCCATCTCCTGCACTCCACAATCCAAAATTCCATATTGCAAAAGCGGCAATTATTGTAATGAGGACGTTTGTTATAAGTTCATATAGATATTGTGTTCCTATAGCCTTTTGATAGTATGAAATTGAATTAAGAATTATTCCTATAGTTATTGCACTTAAGACTATCTTATTCCTTATCTTGTTTTTTTTAATATCCTCATAGCTTGTTATAATGCCAAGCAAGATAATTGTAATACCATAATATATTAACATTTTAAAACATAAAGTTTATATATTATTTAAATATATTTTTATTAAAAAAGGGGTTTATTAATGGGTATAGTATTTTATAAAAATAGAGGTTTTGTTATATCTTATCTAATTATATTCTTATTAATAGCAAATTCTTTGAGTGTTTTTGGTGATAAAATGGTATGCACTATAAAGCATGAAGATCCAGAAGTTGTTAAAGAACAAGGTTTATTGAGACAATCTGTTAACTTGGGTAACAGTATGAATTCAGAATCTTGCGATTTGAGCTGTTATGATGGAAATACATTAAAACCAGAATGTTACGAAGACGGAGATTATTTATTCTCTGTTTCAACACCTCCTGAACTTTTGAGAAATCAAGGACAACAAGATATAGAAGCACATGGAGTACCTATACCACCAATACCTGGCGATCCATATCCTAGTTGTACGCAGATAAGCATAGATAAGGAGTACATTTGGCAGTATGAAAAACAGGTGATGACAAATTTAGCAGCGCAATATTCTGCTTGTGCTTTCTCAACAACTCAAATATATTCCCCTACTACGATCGATAATGATAATGTTGTATGTGAATTACAGGATGACCAATGTAAGGCTTGTAAAAATCCGCAAAAAGTAAGTGAGAATGAATGTTATAATATCCAATCAGATCCTAGTCTTTATGAAGCAGGAGGTTCTTGTTATAGATGTAATGATTACTGGTACATATACACATGCAAAGAAAACCTAAATAGCAAAGCAGCTAACATCGGCTCAATAACATGTGTATTACCAGCTTCAGCAACAGGCGGAACCTCAGAATCAGGAAGTTATAAATGCGCAGGAAGCGTTAAACCAGAAGAATCACAGGAAGATGATGTTTCGCGTATAACTGAAGTAATAATCGATGTATGGAATTCAGATTCTACAAGCAACAGATGCTGCGGAGATGATTTTCAATCAGATCTAGGGTATTATCAAGAAGCTGATTCTAATCAACCAGAAGGAAGCGATAAAGCTTGCTTGCTGCCTGATTCAAATTTTGATGCAGTTGTTGATACATATGTGAAAGAAGATGATAATGATTGGGAATGGAAAAAAGCTTCTGCTAATAAATTTAAGATATTTAATGTAAAAACAGCTACACAAGATAGAGATATTGTTTCTGATTATTATACTTGGCATACTTGCAAACAGACAGGAGAATCTTTGCCTATTGCAGGATTGACAGGAAGTGTTCTTGAAAATATGCAAACTATAGATGCAGTTGCTGAAGAAGAAGGTACAGAGACAGGAGACTGGATTGTTCAAGGATCACTATCTACTTCAGAACAAGATATAAAACCCAATATAGTTACAAGTTCATCATCTGATTGCTTTGAAAAAGTAACTGTAAACGAGATAACCAATGAAGCCCCTGAGGAAAACGAGGAGTATGAAAAGCAAGTCGAAATAGAACAAGATATGTCTGATCTGTTCTTCGCTACTTTTGATACTTCTAACCTGCCTTCAAAAACAGCAAGTGCTTTCTTGTGCTTTGATGATGGCGATAGATCCATTTTTTTGGATTGCTGCGCTTATGATTCTTCTGATATGAACACTTGCAGAGAAAATTTGAATGCTAAGGATAGAGTAAGAAGGCAAGGAGAACCAGCTGCATTGATAACAGATATGAATTTTTATGCAGGCGGTATGAGGTATCCTAGCGATCATAATGTTGTTTCTATATTGGACCAGACAGCATTGAATACAAAATTAAGGGAATATAAGTTTGTTGAGGGATCGGATGCATTGTTTAAAGCATTGAACCAAGAGACTATGGTAAATGATTGGAGAGATTATGATTATCTTGAATTATTCCTTGCTTTTGCAGGCAACTCAAACATAGGCTTGTTTGTCAAAGGCAAACAAAGCACTAAATATATCTCTCATGTTATTAAATATTCTGTAAATGGTGAGCAGCCTATGAAATGGCACAGGATTAGAATACCTTTATCTGATCTAGGAAATATTGGGTTGGATGATGTGCAGGATATGGGATTCTTTTTAAGAAAAGACTTTTTTAACCCTAATGATAATGAAAGGGTAGACTACAAGGGCGATCCTAGATACAATGTATTTTTTGTTGATAGGGTATATTTGAGCAATTCAGACGATAATAATAATAAATATTGTACTTCTGATTTCAAATGGGAAGATAATCTTGATGAGGATAGTTTAGCCTGCATGGAAACACCAGGTTATTGGTGGACAACAAAATCAAGCGAGAATTCAGGCGAAGTTGAGAATCATTGCTGCGGCGATGACATCAATGAAAGCTTTGAAGGCGGTTCATACGCAGGATGCTGGAAAGGAAGGCCTATATTAAATAATACAAGGTT
>CAYSVS010000015.1:0-26509 GCA_964434475.1 uncultured Methanosarcinales archaeon | reverse complement strand
AATATTGCAAAATTAATAAATATAGAAATTGCAAGAATTTTCAAATCGTACAATAGATGATCCTTTGAGAAACATTTAAATACTATATTTTATAAGATATGTGGAAAGAGGTGAAATATATGGATATATCATTTATCATAGGAATTGTTTTTTTTATAATCGCTGCTGTCATAATAATCAAGATGGTCGGCACTTTGTTCAAAGCTATCATGGCTATATTTAGTTTACTTACTTTTGCTATGCTTATTTTTGGTTTGTTTGTTTATATGGATGCGAATGATCTTAAGGAGAATTTTGCAGATTCAGATAAGCTGTTTCTGCTTGAATCAAATGACAATATTATTTCAGGGTTTTATGGTGTCATGGGAGAGAAGCAGACACCTGCTTTTTTGACAGAACAGGAACTTGAACAGTACAATAATCTATATCAGAAGAATGATCTGCAATCAATACAGTCAGATAAGTTCTATAAGGTTTTTATAATAAAAAAATCCTTGTTTGATGATATTGACCAAGGTGTTGAGATGAATGATGTGGTGTTTACAAAAGAGGATATAAATGAAATCTTGTCTTCAGATAATGCTGTTGAAGATATTATGGATCTTATAATAGCTAAGCGTGAACTGCCTACAGATTCAGAAAGCCTTAGAGAAGATATGAGAGAAAATTTCAAATCAGATATCGAAACAAAAGGTTTGCTGTTTGCAGCTCTTTTCAGTGAAAAAATAAGTGATGAAGGGCCTGTTGTTCTTTTAAGTGAATTGAAAGGTAAAAATATAATGGTTTATCCTGAAACTGTTGTTTTCAAGCTTGCTAAGACAATTCCTATAAGTTTGGTTGAAAAGATAGTAACTTTACAGGAATCGGGTGTTGAAGTTGGGAATGCTTGATAAGTTGAAATTTTGGAAAAAAGATGATGAATTTTCAGATCTTGATCTGGATAAGGATCTTGGTTTAGGGAAAGACAGAGAATTAGGTTTAGATTTTCCTGGTCAAGAGAATCAAAGTGCAAGACCAAAAGCTTTTGAAGAGCCTTTAGGGGGAGAGCCTAAGCCAGAAAGGAGTTTTGACCCGTCTGCACAGACAGAACAGCCACAACCGCAGCAATACTTTCAACAACAACAACAACAACCAAGATATTCTCAGCAGCCTCAATCTCAACCTCAGCAGTCTCCACAATATGCGCAGCAGAATGTGGGAAAAGAACTGGAGATAATATCTGCAAAGATAGATGCATTACGTGCAAGTATGGAAGCTATAAACCATAGGCTAAATTCTATTGAAAAATCAGTTACAAAAGAAACAAGATGGTAAATACAAGATGTTAAAGAGTAAAGGTTATCTTATTTTTCTGGTTTCTATTGCTGTATTTCTGATTGATAGAATAATTAAGAATTATATCGTGAAAAGAGTTGAAAGCATAAAAGTTATTGCAAATATTTTTCATATTACATATGTAAAGAATTATGGTGTTGGATTCGGATTATTGCAGAATCAGACTTTATTTATCATAATTATCTCTTTTTTGGTGTTGTTCGCTATAGCATATTATTACAGAAAGATTCCTGATAAGATGTATGTACAAACTGCGATAGCATTGATAATAGGAGGTACATTGGGCAATCTTTTTGACAGATTAAGTTTTGGTTATGTTATAGATTATCTTGATTTTAGGATATGGCCTGTGTTTAATCTTGCAGATGGTGCTTTAGTTGTTGGTGTTTGTTTTTTGGTTTATTATTTATGGACAGAAGAAAAGTAGAAGTGATTAATTATATCTGTTCTTTAAAGTATTTATCTTATCTTCTAGTTTTTTTTATAATTTAATACTTATGATGTGGATGCCCTCTTGAGAAAAGATGATGATAGTCTTTAGTCATTATTATATTCTGTGCTCATATTTCTTCTTTTAGTGTTTTATCTTAAATTTCAATATAATTATTATGGTCTTCTTTTGCATTATCAAGCTGTTTTTCTAAGTTTTCAACACTTTTGATTAGATTTATTTTTCTAATCTTTTTTTGTCACTATTTCTTATTTTTTAGTAATTCTTTAATGTCTATCTCTAAATTATTTAATAAGGTGATTTTTTTGTATTTTTCACATATCTTTTTGAGAAATAGATTATTCGGATTTAATATTATATTCGAGTTTTTCTTTAAGATATTTTAGAGGTTTATTTCTTTCTTCTTTGTTATTTTTATAATAAAAAGTAAAAAAATAAATAACCTATTTCTTTACGCAGCTGTGCTTTTTGTAGCCTTTTTTTATTGCTTCTTCTTCATCCTTAAGCCATACCTGGCTCTTTTTCTTTATCTTTTTAGCCCATGCACATTTAGGAATATGGTATGTTTTTCCATATTTGCTGGCTACAAACTTGCCTGGGGAATATGTTTTGGTTGTTTCTTTTTTATCTGGTGTGTATTCTTCAAGCAAAACTTTTGTTTCTGGTGTTTCTGGGTCGAGTTCATAAACCTCTTCTGATCTAGCTGTTTTTTGTTCAGTGAATATGCTTATGATCAATCCTATCGCTACACCTGCTATAGGTAAAGTAAAGTATGTGAAATTGTTGTTGAACATGACATACAAGAACATACAATCTATTCCCATTAGCGAGAATAATATTGTAGATAATGCTCTGTATTCCTTGCCTAATACTGCATTTAACCATACTACTAAACCTATGATCAATAATATGGCTAATGCAACGAGTTGTAATTTTAGTGCTCTGCCTTTAAGCCAGAAAGTCAAGTCTATAAGCTTGACAAATATTATCGCTAAAATGATCCCTAAAAATGTAAGCAAACTTTTTTTTGCCATTAATACCCCTCCATAAATTGGTTATAAACTGGGTTTTATACCCTGTTGCTTTGCAACTGTTTATAGTTTGTAAGTCTAAATTTTTATATTTACAAATTAAAAATTTGAGTTATCAAATTTTTTGATTTATAAAAAAGATTAAAATATAATATATAAATATTTCTATTCTTTAGTGGTAATTAGAATTCTTCAAATTCATCCAATTGTTTAAGATAGCCTTTTTTCTTTAGGTATTGTACTTGAGAAGGCCTATATTTGAATATTATGTCTCCTTTTTCATCTCCGCCTAATTCCCAAGGCTCGATGATTACAAAATCTCCTTCTCTAACCCATAATCTTCTTTTTAATCTTCCCGGTATTCTGCAGATCCTTGTTTTTCCATCAAGACATCTTACATACATCCTGCTTCCACCCAGCCTTTGTTCAACTATACCAAATGTTTCAGGAGGTCTAGGAAGCTTGATTCTTCTTATCTCTTGTGCTTTTCTTTCTTCTGGTGTTAAATTTTCTTTCTTTTTTTTATGATGTTTCTTATATCCCATTATATATTAAGAAAAAACGTTAGTTTATAAATGTTCTTATAATAAAGGTTTTGTAGAAAAAATAGTGAATTTCAACATTTAAATATTATCTTGTTTATGACCAATGTTATGTTATTGCTTTAGTGTTTAATGATTATTTTGTCGGTAAAATTCTGAAACCAAGAGTTAAAGATGGAACTCCACATTTTTGGAATTGGATAGATAATAAATGAGTAGATATAACCTAATCCTGATTTGATATGGATAAAATAATCCCTGAGCTATTATTCCTTCTAGGAGAGATAGATAATAATCCTAATTATATACGATACAATCAAAGATATATAATTCTTCAAAAAAAGAGCTAGAATATTAAAAAAAATATAATAAAAAAAATTAATAGTTTACAAGAATTTCTACATCAGCTCCAAAGATTGATTTAAGCCTTTCAAATGTTTTCTCTTTGATGAAAACTTTTGGCGGAATATCTGTTTTTGCCAACGCTTCCTCAAATTCTTCTAGATTCGCTTCTTTAACAACATCTATGTTTCCATCCTTTTCAACCTTTCCTTTACTGATCTTCTTGTCTTCTGCATCTATGTCGTGTATTATGAAAGCGTTTTTATCAAGCAGGATAACCTCTCCGAATTTGTTGTTTCCGTATTTAATTCTTATCTTGGCCCTGTCAATTTCTTTTCCACGTTTTCTCTGCATGTATTCTACTACAAATTTGATGAAATCTGCAGATTCTTTTCTCACTTGTTCAACTTCTTGTCTTGTTAATTTCTTGTTATCATAGTCTTTTTTTGCTTTCACTATGTCTTTAAGAATCCTTAGATATTTTTCAGGTATCTTTCCCAGCAAGACCATCTCTTTCTTGAATTTCTCTATTATATCGCTGTCGCTTACTTTTTCAATGCCTTCAAGCTTAAGTACATCTCTTATAACTGTAACTGTGGATTCATATATATGAAGCATCCCTTCTTCTTCTTTTATTTTCTCTATCTGTGTGAATAATCTTTTGACTCTTTTGAGATATTTTTCTGCGTTATTAAGCATATTGTCTATCTCTTTACCTGTTATCTCTTTTTTTGTACCATGTTCAAGATCTTTTCTTGTCTTGATTACATTTTCAAGCATCTTCACATACTTTTCTTCAAGCAGTTTCTCTTTCTTGACAAAAATATCTTTCATCAACTTTGCAGTTTCTCTTGGTGTTGGAGGTGCTACTCCAAAAAGCATCAATGCTGATTGAGAAGGGGTTAAGATAGCATAGAATATGTCTTCCATGCCTATATCTTTTATCTTATGGTGTACTCTTTTAAGCATCTGTTCTCCAGAACTCATGAACATATCTATAGCTTCCTGGCTTGGTTTGATTTTGCCCATCTTAAGCAGCTGTTTCCAAGGCATAAATATTCCTCTGTCGTAGAACGGAACTCCATCCCTTAATAACGTGAAAATTATAGGGTTAGCTTCTTTTAGACTGTCCCAAAAATCTGTAAGGATATATACCTGGATGTTAA
This sequence comes from uncultured Methanosarcinales archaeon, assembly GCA_964434475.1. Lineage (GTDB taxonomy): Archaea > Nanobdellota > Nanobdellia > Woesearchaeales > CAYSVS01 > CAYSVS01. Next base: position 21,642 of record CAYSVS010000015.1, on the reverse strand, counting down.
GTTTGTTTTTTATGCCTGTCATCTCTCCAGCTTCTATTCCCATGCCAATTATTATTGCTCTTAGTTTATCCTTGAGTTCAGCTCTTGTCATCTTCTTGACATCTGTGTCGTCTATAACAACAAATACATCAATATCTGATGTTGTTGTTGCTTGTCCTCTTATTAATGATCCTGATAGGACATAGCTTACTATGTATTTCTCAAATTTCTTAAGGACCATTGTCTTATGAATCTCTGCAATCTTGATAGCTGCAAGCATGCCCGAATCATGAACTGGAGCACTTAAAGCAATCATCTGTAGTAATTCTGTTTTTCCGTCATAGCAGCTTTGCCATAATTCTGATAGTATTATTATTTGTGGAGTTAATCTTTCATCAATATCTTTTGCCATCTTAATCATGATAGCTTCTAATTTTTCCTTTAATTCTGCTTTAGACATCTTTTGGCTGTCAGAATCATCAATCAGAATGAGTACATTGATCTTGTCTGTTTCTTTATTTTCTTCTCCTTCTTTCTTTTCAGGAGGCATCAATGCTAATCCTTCAACATATTTGTCAAATTTATTTAATAATTCTTTTTGATATTTGTCAAGTTTGTCTTTAATATCTTTTAATTTATCTTGAGCATCTTTTGGCAGTTTCTCAAGCATCTTCTTTTCTTCTTCACTCATTTCCTGTTTTTTGCTTTTTTTAGCCATTATAATTTCACCTCAGTATTAAATGTCAATACAATACTACTAGGTGTAGTATATTTAAAAGAAAATACATACTAAAGTAGATATATGTGTGACAATAAAATCCTTTTTTATTAAAGAAAGGTTTTTATATTTAAAAATAAATAATCTATAGATGATTAAAAAAAGAGTGTGGATTTATTTGTTTATGTTGGTTTTGATGTCATTTAGTGTATCTGCTCAAGGAAAAGAGCCAGAGCTTATACTTCTCCTTATATTTATGTTTATCATGATATTTGCTATAGTGAACCACAAAGGTAAAAAGAAAGCTGAGGATAATAAATTAGAGAGTGGAAAAAAAGATTTTAAGCATTCATCAAAACCTCAAAATAAAAGCGTTTCAAGGAAAAGTTCTAATAAGATAAAAAAAGATGTATATGATGAACAGAAGCATGTAAAAAAACTTGATAGAGATATTGAAAAAGAGAAAAAGATAGAGGAAAAATTGATAAGGTTGAATCATGCGATATTGCTTATTGAACAAAGTATAAAAAAAAAGGCTTTGCCTGATAAGATATACCGAAGAAGGGTAAATACATTAAAGAGATTGATTGAGAAAAGGGATGAATTGGTAAAATCCAATATTGAACACATAAGCAATGTAGAAAAACAGAGAGAAAAGCAAATTATGGTAAAACAGAATGAATTGATGCGTAATTTTGATAAGATTATAAATGAAAGCCCTGAACTTTTGAAAAAAAGCAATTTATTTGCAGAATTAGCAGAAAAAATTAAGGAATCAGGCGAAGATATTAAGAAGTTGATATTATCTCAGGAGCAGTGTGATAAACTGAATGATCAAGAAAAAAAATTAATCAATAAAAGAGGGGAAGATTGGGTGATAGATGATCCTGATCGTTTCTTGAAAGAACTGAATAAAGGAATTTTAACTAGCATATTACAATTTGATCCTAAAATGCTTGATAAGATGGGTTCTATTGAGGATTTGAAACATAAAGAAAAAATTTTGGAAACTGCTGTGGAACATAAGGTTGATATTCCTGAATTAGATAAAATACTTGCTGACAATGATAAAATAGTGAAAGAGAACATGGGAATTCAGGAAAGTATAGATACTATAGATAGGGAGAAGCAGGATAATCTGCGTGTAAGAGATGCATTCGTAGATAAGCTTGATGAAGATTTAAAAACAGAGAGGGAGTTGATGGATCAATTATGATTATTCTATTGCCTGCTTTGTAGAAACCTTCTTGTCACTATAGATTATGAACATAAGCTTCGCTAGTATTCTGGGCTGAAAAGTGTTGCTTAGTAATTAGAATATATGTTTGCTGGTAATTAGAATATATGTTCGCTGGTAAAAGTCACTACTTTTTATACAGATTCTATTACCGAAAAGTTTATATTAATCTCTGTCAAGTTATTAGTTATCATATTCAAAAGGTGATTTTAGATGGCTAACAAGAAAGAAAAAAAAGTAAATATTGATTCTCTTATAGATAAGTCTCTTGATAGGATACAAAAAATAGAGAAATTGCATTCAGACACATACCATTCTGCTAAAGCGAAAGGAATTCCTTCTTTGGATTCTAGTGATAATGAAGTAAAGGATTATCTTTCTAATACTGTTGCACAATATGACGCAGATGTAAAAGCAGGAGGAGTCGGCAAAGGCAAGGTTACTGAAGAAGATAAATTAAGAGCTTTAGGAAAAATGCTAACATTAGCAGAAAGGCACGGAATGACTATAGATAACTTCTTACATCAGATCAAGACTGGAAATTATCAGGTTATGGATTATTATCATAGATCTGAGAAAGACAGGCATGTTGATGAAATAAAGACTGGTTTTTATGGTGAAAATATTCATCCTATTGCGCATGAACTTCATGGTGATGTGGCTGATAAATTAGGAACAGATAAAGAAAGGGTAATGAGAGAGTTTAAGCCTCACTTTAACATACTTCATGAAAAAAAGCTTCATGATCTATATCTCAAACCAAAAAAATATAAGAAAGCTGCATAAGGCTTTTAAACTTCTTCTTTTTTTTATTGATCATGTCAGAAATAATAGGTTCAGGAGCAGAAGCTGTAATTTATAAGAGTAAAGATAAAGTGGTTAAACATAGATTAAAGAAGAGCTATAGGCATGAAGTTATTGACAAAAACTTGAGGAAAAGAAGGACTAGAAGAGAAGCAAAAGTTTTGGAAAGATTACATGATTTAGGGGTTGGTCCTAAGTTGATCACATCCTGTGATAAGGAAATGAAAATTGATATGCAGTATCTTTCTGGAGATAAGTTAAGGGATGTGCTTCATAAGAATCATAAGAAATGGGCAGAAGAGATAGGCAAGAAGATAGCTAAGATGCATAAGCATGATATTATTCATGGTGACTTGACAACAAGCAATATGATAGCTGAGGAAGAGCTTAAGCTTATAGATTTTGGATTGAGCTTCTTTTCGACAAAACATGAGGATAAGGCTGTTGATCTGCATCTTCTTAAGAGAGCATTGGAAAGTAAGCATCACGAGATATCTGAAGAGGTTTTTGAACTAATTATTGAAGAATACAAGAAAGAGCTTAAGGAAGAAGCTAAGGAGATAATCAATAGGTTGAAGAAAGTAGAGAGTAGAGGGAGAAATAAGTAGTTATTTTCTTATCTTATCATTCGGGATTATAGTTCCTGGTACAACTGTAACATCTTCATCAGAATTAATAATAATCAAACTAAATAAAATTTATCTGGTTTTTTGTAAATCAAAGCTTTTTTCGACAAATGTTTTATTGATATAGTCAAAATCAAGATTGTCTAAATTTCCCATAAAACAAGATACAAAGAATGCTGCATTTGTCGGATTTTCTAATCTTTCAATAACATTTAATAGAAAAGCAGGACCTGGGCATATATTATTTAAGTTCCAAGAAGCATATAAAAAAGTAAAAAATTTTCTTGAATTTTTGGTGAGATTAGGTAAGATATCAGAAAACAAGCTTATGTAGGGATATGATACTTTGGTATTAAGAATAATATTTAATTTCAGACTTCTATCCACAGCCATGCAAAGAAGAAAAACCTCTATGACCGTTTGTCTTGTTTCTCATAATACGATCATATTCAGGATCATATATATCTAAACTTTCAACGAAATCTTTCCATTCCATATTAGTTCCTGCGGGGTTAAGTGCTCTGATAAATTTTTCTAGTTCATTCTCATCTTTAGTTAGAACTTTATCTAAGTTTTTTGCAGTTTTAATATTCGCGATAGCCTCAGCTATCTGAATTTTCGTAAGCTTATCTAAGTCTTTCATAGCTTTTTACCCCCTACCCCTTTGAATGATTTTGATAAGTTAAGAATGTAGTTTCTGTTAGCTAAATAATTCTAGCTTTTCTAATAATATTATGGTTTTTCGAATATATATATCTTTGGTATATAGCATATATATAATAAAATTAAAAGAAGTAATTTGTATACTGGTATTCTTTATGCTAAACAAAAACTATTTAAATGCTTAAAAAAATGTCTTAACATCATGAAAATTGAACCAGTTAAAGGAACAAGGGATTGGTATCCTGAAGAGAAATTTATTCAGGATTATATCTTCGATGTATGGAATAAAGCATCAAAAAGATTCGGCTATGTTGATATAGATGGACCTATGCTTGAGCCTGCTAGATTGTGGCAGTTAAAATCTGGTGAAGAGATACCAGAACAGATGTATGTTTTACAAGATAAATCAGGCAGGAAGTTAGCAATTAGGCCGGAACTAACTCCGACTATAGCAAGGATGATTACTGCAAAACAAAGATCATTATCGAAACCCATTAAATGGTTTAGCATAGCAAGATGTTGGAGATATGAACAGCCTCAAAAAGGCAGGTTAAGGGAATTTTTTCAGTTGAATGTTGATTGTTTAGGTTCAGATTCTATGAAGCTTGATGCAGAGGTTATAGCGACTTCTGTTTATTTGATGAAAGAATTCGGGTTAACTGAAAATGATTTTTACATAAGATTAGGAAACAGAAAACTTATAGAAAGCTTAATAATTTCAACAGGCGTAAAAAGAACGCAGCTAAAAGATGTGTCTAGGTTGATAGATAAACTAGACAAGATAGGGGAGCAGAAATTTGCATTGTCTTTGATGGATTATGGGCTTAAGGAAAAAGTTATCGATGAACTGATAAAAATATTGAAAAATAAAGATTTGGATTCTATAGATGAAGATGATCTAAACTCTGATGGAAAAGAAGGATTGAAATTTTTGAAAGAGCTCATAAGATATGTCAAATATTATGGTATAGAGAAATATGTGGAGTTTGATCCTTCGATAATGAGGGGTTTTGATTATTATACTTCGACTGTGTTCGAAGTTTATGACAGGAGCAAAAAATATAGGGCTATTGCAGGCGGCGGAAGGTATGATAATCTTGTAGAAGATTTTGGAGGAGAAAAACTGTCTGGTGTTGGATACGGTATGGGGGATGTTGTGCTTGAACTTTTCCTGAGAGAAAAAAACAAGCTTCCTGAATTTGAAAAAGATGTTGATTATTTTATTGCAGTGCTTAACGAAGATTGTTATGGATATTCTATGGAAGTTGCTTCGAAGTTAAGGGAAAAATATAATGTTGAAGTCGAGCTGATGAAAAGAAGTCTGGGCAAGCAGTTTAAGTATGCAGATAAGATAAAAGCAAAGAATGTTATAGTAATAGGAGAAGATGAGATAAAAACCGATTCAATTAAGGTAAAAGATATGAAAACAGGAAAAGAACAAACTATGAAATTAAAAGATATGTGAAAATTTTAATACTTTTAATACCGCTGGTCTCATAAAAATCATGGGTTTTTAGAATACAAAAAATCTAAGATTTTTTCGTGTATTGATTCGTGGTCATGAACTGTTGATAATTCTTATGCTTTTGTTAAAACATGTACTTTCCAGTTGTGATCTACATATATCGTATGTTCTGTCTGACTTACTAACCCTTGTGATTGCTCTATCAATGGCTTGTATTTTTTTAGGGTTTCGTTCTTATCAAGCATTCTTAAAGCAAGCTTGACCTGATTTTCATTAAACTTGTTTGCAAGCATCCTTAATGAAAAAGGCAGTTCATCATATTCGTTTTCAACATGTCTCATTATTTTTCTGACAAGCTGCAGTCTTGTCGGTTTAAATTCTTCTATGCTGAAAATCTCTGCATTACCTTTTTCCTCTATCATTCCAACGCCTGTAGTTGCAAACGGTTCTATTGCAAATATCATGCCTGGTTCTATCTTTGTATCATCTTTTGTATCAAAATTAGGGATGGTTGTTCCAGTATGAAGTACATAATTTCCTATTTGATGTCCAGAAAGATTTCTGACGGGTTGAAAACCATAACTTGTTATAGTTTCCTCTACTGTTTTCCCTATATCTCCTAATGTTACGCCTGGCTTGATTATGTTTATGGCATTTTCCAAAGCTTTTTCACTTGCTTCGACAAGCTTTTGGTGTCTGCCGCTTAAGTCTATAGTGCAGGCGCTGTCTCCTATCCAACCGTCTATGTGTGCGCCTATGTCCAGTTTTATAACTTCATCTTGAAAAACAGTGTTATCATCAATCTTTGCAGTATAGTGTGCAGCAGTATCATCTAGAGAAATATTTACAGGAAATGCTAATTTTCCTCCAAGTTCGAATATCTTTTTTTCAATCTTTTCTGTAACTTCAAGAAGTTTAGCGCCTTTTACTATCAGTGTCTTGCCGTATTCTCTTGCTTTCGCGGTTATCTCTCCTGCTTTTTTCAAAGCTTCAAGATCAAACTCTTCTTCAACATAACCTTTATCTATCATATTGTTATATCGGTTTAACCTGAAATTTATAAATTTATCTGATATAAAATGTTCTCTGGTTTTGAACTTTATTTCTATTCTTTGTTTCTATTCTTTGTTTTTGTTCTTTGTTTTTGTTCTTTGAAGCAGACTCCAATGATTCCAGACCAGAACCTGAAATAATTGAAGATATTACAAGGTAATATGATAGTAAAGTGATAGAGTTTGTTTTGCATCATGTAGAAAATTATTCAACAGCAAATTATGTCTGGATTGTTCATATCTGCAAAAAATATTCTACAGGAAATATTGAACTTAATGTTCTAGAAAAGGCTTGATTATCAAAAATCAAAACCCTTAAATAACAATTATTATTTTATCCTATGATTATGATAGTCATAATTTCAGGCAAGCCAGGAAGCGGAAAGAGTACGATAGCCAAGATGCTTGCTGTAAAACTTGATTTCAAAAGATATTCTTCTGGAGATTTTCAAAGGCAGCTGGCAAAAGAAAGAGGATTGACCATCGCAGAATTAGGCGAGCTTGAAGCAAAGGATCCTGGATTAGATATTCTTGTCGACAAAAGGCAGGAGGAATTTGGCAATCAGCATGATGATTTTGTTATGGATACTTGGCTGGGTGCTAAGTTTATACCTCATGCGATAAAAGTATTTCTTGATGCGAGTGAAGAGACAAGAGCGAAAAGGATATTCAATGACAAGAGCAACAAGCAAAGGATGGATTCTGAGAAACTCGATGATTTTGATGAAACAAAGAAGAACATGATAGAAAGGGACAGGGTAAACATAGAAAGATGGAAAAGATATTATGGTTTTGATTATACAGATCCTAAACATTATGATATTGTCATAGATACAGAGAATATGCTTCCAGAAGCGATAGTAGATAAGATTTTAGATTATATTAAAAAATCCTGAGATTTATGTAGATTTATTGTTTTCTACTAATCTTTTTATCTTTTTTATGTCTGCTATAAATTGCTCTTGGTCACTAGGGTTCCTTATCCTGAACGGAGATTTATATTTTTTTTGCGGAATTATTAAGTATGGGCTTTTTTCGTCAACACCTGCGATAATATCTTTTGATGATTTTTTTGTGATTGTCATTTTTCCTATATCATAAGGATAGTGTGTAAGCAATTCAGATTTTAATGATTTGTAATTTTTGAAATCAATTATATCCACGAGTTTATGGGTTTGTTCTGATGGTATGATTATCTGCATATTTTTATTGACTTTCTCTATTTTGGTATTAGAATTATCTTGTTTTTTGAAAGTATCTTTTAATATCCATTCAGTTTTTTTAATGTTTTCGACAAGACTTGTTACGGGATTATGGTTTACATCAAGATAGGCTAATTCTTGATCAGATAATGATGGTTCTTTGTTGATCTTCTGAGCTATTTCTTTTGTGAGAAACATGTTTTGGTTGATTCTGTCGCTGTAATCTCTTTTTGAAAGGTTCATCATCTCTTTTGTCTGTCTGCTTCCGAATATGTGCTTTAATCCGAATATGGCTTTTTCAAAAGGATTCGAAGGATTATCTTTTTGACCCTCTATTTTTATCTTGCCTTGCTTGAACAGATTAGTAAAGTTGATGTTGTTCATGCTGTATTTTTCTTTGATTTGTCCCATCTTTAAAGCCAAACTTACAGCTTTTGCTATCTTGTCTTGGTCGTGTTTGAATGCATTAAGAATGTCTATTGTTTTTTTAGGCATGTATGATTTGATGTTCCTGAAATATATGTTTCTTGGCCTGAAACCTGAATTTTCTCCTTTTAATACAGGGCTAACATAGCCGTCTTTTATATAATGCTTGAATGTAACAGATATATTTTCGTCAAAATAAAACCTGTATGCTGCGAATTTTCCTCTCTTGTCTTTTCCTCCGAACTTTCCGCCTTCTCTGTAACCTAAAAAAGCAGCACTTTTTAGGCTGCCTTTCACGTCAACGAAATCCAGTTCGCATCTTGGTGTTTTTTTATTTGCTATCTTGAGATATGTTTTTGTTTGCTCCTCAAAAACCTTTTTTTGAAAATTATTGCTTATGCCTAATCTTTGATATAGTTCGTTTTTTCTTATGATCTCTCCTAAATTATATTCTGTATCTTTGTTAATTCCAAGTATTGCAGCTGTCGCATTTTCTATGTTTAATGTCTTGTTATAGACTTTTATGCTTCCTTCTTTTTTATAGATTCCCTTTATTATCTTGTTTGTGCTTTTTGCTGATTCAGCTATGTTTTTTATATTTTTAGGGGATAATTGTTCTAAGTTTTTTCCTAGACCTTCTTGGACAATCTCTGCGTTATTTTCTATTTTTTCTTCTATTGTGTTATCTATTATCTTTGATATCTTGTATTTTGCTCTTTCATATATCTCTTCTTGTGGAACATCTACAATTCTCGGAGTATATTTTTGTTTAGAATATCTTAATCTGTTTTTTGGTGTTGCTGCCTGTTTTTCCTGCTGCGTTTTTTGGTTCGTATAACTTCTGATTATTTTATAGCTTTCTTTATTTTTGTTGTTGTTGTCTTCGGCCTTAGCGTTTGTTTGAGAAGCAAGGGTTGTTGCAACAATCATCATAGGTATTGCAGGAGATTTGTAAATATTACTATTATCAAAAACTTTTTCACACGCTTTGCTGATTGGTGATTCGCATAAGCTATTTAATTGTTCTCTGTATCCCATAATTACCCCTTTGTAACATAAAAGTGATAAAATGGTTAGGTAAAAATCTTTTTTAAATTTTATGGTTCTTAACTACTCAACAAGGGTCAAAAATCTTTGGCCGACCAAAAGATATATAAATATAACTAGTTAGTTTTAATTTTTATTAATTATAGAGGGTTAAAATTGGTAATAAAGAAAAAGGATTTTGTAGAACTTGAATATACTGGGAAACTTAAGGAAGGAGATCAGATTTTTGATACTACATCTGAAGATGTAGCAAAGAAAAATAACATATTTAACGAAAAGATGAATTATGGTCCTATTGTGATATGTATAGGAGAGGGTCATCTTGTTAAAGGTCTTGATGAAGATATAGAAGGAAAAGAGACAGGAAAACAATATACAGTAGAGTTGGAGCCTGAAAAAGCTTTTGGAAAAAAAGATCCTAAAATGCTAAAAATAGTTCCTACAAACATATTCAAAAAACAGAAGATTAACCCTTTTCCCGGACTCCAGGTTAATATAGATGGGCTTTTTGGAGTAATCAAGTCAGTATCTGGCGGTAGAACCATTGTTGATTTCAATCATCCTTTTTCAAGCAAGGAAGTAGTGTATGATTATAAGCTAAATAAGATGATAGATGACAAACTTGATAAAGTGAAACATTTGTTGATAATTTCCTTAAATTGCAGTCCGGATGGATTTGATATAAAAGAGAATAAAGGCAGAGTTACTATTATATTCAAAAAAGGGGTAAGATTAGATTCAGAAGCAAAAACTAATCTTTCAAAGAAGATTGTTGAACTTGTTCCAGAGATATCTGAAGTCGATTTTCAAGAGAACAAAGCTTCTGAAAAAAATGATTAAGTTTATATAGAAGCGTATGAACTAAAAATATAAAATGTATGGTGTGGGGTGTTTAATTTGGACTCGTTCATAAAAACTGCTCAAGAAATAAGTGAGAATGAAATAGAAAAAGAAGAAGTGCAACAAGATACTTCTTCTGAAAGGAATTATGAAGATATTAGTATAGAAGAGCCTAATCCTTCTACTGATGATTCTTTGAAACAGCATGATATAGATGCTGAACTGGAAGCTATGCTTTCTCAACAATCTGCAAAGATAAAAGTTGTTGGAGCAGGTGGCGGAGGAAACAATACTATTAACAGGATAACTGAAGTAGGTATAAAAGGTGCTGAGACTATCGCTCTAAATACAGATGCTCAGGATCTGTTGTATACCACTGCTGATAAAAAAATACTCATAGGAAGAGAAACCACAAGAGGAATGGGCGCAGGATCCATACCTAAAAAAGGAGAGGAATCTGCGAGAGAGTCTGAAACCGAGCTTAAGAAAGCTTTGCAGGGTTCAGATATGATTTTCATCACTTGTGGTCTAGGAGGAGGAACAGGAACTGGAGCTGCTCCTGTAGTTGCGGAAATATCAAAAAAATTAGGTGCTTTGACAGTTGGAATAGTAACTATGCCTTTTATAATGGAAGGAAATAGAAGGTCTGAAAATGCTGTTTTCGGTCTTGAGAAGCTTGAAAGGGTTGTTGATACTTTAATTGTAATACCTAATGATAAACTTCTTGAACTTGCTCCTGATCTGCCTTTGCACACATCGTTTAAGGTAGCGGATGAAATACTTACAAATGCTGTAAAAGGCATAGCAGAACTGGTCACGAAAGCAGGACTGGTTAATCTGGATTTTGCAGATATAAGAGCAGTGATGGGAGACGGCGGTGTAGCGCTTATAGGTGTTGGTGAATCTGATACTGAAAATAAGGCTACTGAAGCTGTTGATAAGGCTGTCAATAATCCTTTGCTCGATGTTGATATAGCTGGAGCCAGCGGAGCTTTAATCAATGTCATAGGAGGTCCGGATATGACTCTTGATGAAGCGAGGAAGGTTGTAGAGACAGTAAGTCAGAGACTTGATCCTGATGCAAGAATAATCTGGGGGGCTCAGATTTATAAAGACTTAGAGAATACCATTAGAGCTATGCTCATTGTCACAGGAGTGAAATCAGAACAGATTCTGGGCGGTAAAGGGGCTAAGATGTCAAAGGAACAAAAAAAGGAGATCGAGACAGAACTCGGAATTGAGTTTGTGGATTAAAAATGAAACAGATGTTAATAAAATTAAAGACGTTTTTTTTGGAATGCAAGAGAGTGCTTAAAGTAACAAGAAAACCAGATAAAACAGAATATAAGACTATAGTTAAAGTCAGTGCATTAGGTATGGCTATTATCGGTTTGATAGGCTTCATAATATCTATGCTTAATCAGACTTTTTTTTAGGTGTAAAAAATGACAGAAGCAGAAAGTAAAATAACTACAAAAGTGTTTGCTTTGAGAACTACGGCAAACAGGGAAGACCAAGTGATGGATTTTTTGATCAGCAATGCGCAGAAAAAGAAATTAGAAGTATTTTCTGTAATAAGGCCGCATGGCATGAGAGGATATATCTTTCTTGAAGCTTCTTCAAAAAGCGATGCTGAACAGGCGGCTTTCAATATTCCTTATGCAAGAGGTATATTGAGAGATGAGATCCAGTATACAGAGATAGAACATATGCTTGAACAGGTTAAGGTCGAGATGGACATAAGGAAGTATGATATAGTAGAACTGATATCTGGTCCTTTCAAAAGAGAAAAAGCAAAAGTTACCAGGATAGATAAGGCTAAAGAAGAGGTTGTTGTAGAGCTTCTTGAGAGTGCTGTACCTATCCCTATTACTGTAAAGATGGATGCAGTTAAGGTTATCAGAAGAGATAATGACGAAGAAGCTGAAGAATAATTCTTTTTTTTGTTTATTTAGAATAATTTTAACAAGTATAGTATATACGTAATGATTATAAGTCTGTTTTTTTATTACAAACTGATTTAAATAATATGATATTACAGTTGAGGTGGTAATCATGGAACAACAAGATGAAAACTTAAGGCAGGATGTAGGTGCTGAGCAGCATGAAGAACACAACTGTCTTGAAGGCAGTAAAGAAAACGATCAAGATGATGAATATTCTGAAGATCAAGATGATGAAGATTTTGAAGATCAGGATGATGAAGATTTTGAAGATCAGGATGATGATGAAGTTATAGAAGAACTCGATGATAAGATAACTGCGTTGACTGAGCTTTTGATCGAAAAGAATATTATCACGCAGGAAGAGATTGATAAAAAAATAGAAACTTATTATGAAGAAGTTCAAGAATCAGATGATTCTGATGCACAACAACAAGATTAGCATTCTTTTATGAATGCTTTTTTTGTGTAATTTATTGCTTTTTTCTTTGTTTATTTTAGTAGGGACTTTTTAGATATATTCAATATCTTTTTTTCCAAGGGTTATTTTTTTATACTTTTAATACCATTAATCTCATAAAAATAAGATATTTTTAGGACACAAAAAATATATTAATCTTTTTTCGTATATTGGTTGGTGGTCATGAACTGTTGATATACTATTATTTCTTCAATTTATGTATCTGAAAAGTGGCGACTTATATTTGCGCTATCTATTCTTAATATATCTCTATATACTTCAATATGTAATCTCTTTTACAATAATCTTTTTAATTAATCCTTTATGCGTTTAGAATATGGTATGGAATTGTGAGCCTTGTGTATTATCTGCAGATGCTCAGTTTAATGGTGCTGAGATAGATGGAAAGCCTATTGATCATGTAGAAAGCATAGAGCATTTTATGGATGTATATAGGAATTATAAAAGCAAGTATCAGGTTGCATTATCCTCTAGATTGAGCGAAATTATGTCTAAGTTTGGTTTCAATACAAATCGCAGATTTGAATCTTTGCCTCCTTACCTAATCAAAAGTATAAAATTATATGGTGAAGAAATAATAGGCAAACCTGCTGAATTCTACAGGGCGATAATGTCTAAATCTGATGATATAATCAAACTTAATGGAAGGGATAATGAATTTATGGAGATAATCAGAAATAATTGGAAAAACATTAATGACATTTACAAGAAGGCTTTTTCAGTTGCATTAGATGGGGGAAGAGAGTTTGATCATATTATATCTTCTGAGTGTGATAATATCTTCAATAAATATGATGTTGAGATGCAGAATATGCTCAAAAGCTATCTTAAACAAAAGCCAGTAAGTCAGCTTTTATCTCTTGATGATGAAGTAGTAGAGGAAGGTAATAAAGAAAACATTTTGCAAAATCCTTATGGATATTTTACTTGGCTCGAAGGTGTGAGGTATGTCACAACAAATACGTTCAATGATTATGGTCTTGATTTTTTGGAGATGTTGACAGGAAAAGGTTATCATTTTCTTTCAGAAGTGCCTTTGCATAGTAAGGACGAGAAAGCAGGTATAAACAGAGCTATGCTTGAGTTGATGGCTATAGGAGGGCCTTTGCAGGCTGAAACAGTAGATAAATTGGTTACGGTCAAATTTGAAAGCAGAAAAGGTTTTCCTACTCCTCTTCTTGCTCAGGTTGCATATCAGGGTGCAAAAAAGTTAGAAAAATTTATTCAAATTAGTATGGCTTCAGAGATGAGAAAAAATCTGGCTGAACATGGATACGATCCTTTTATTAATTATTCAGATACGCATCATAAAACAATATCTTTGGATCTTACTTCTTTATTAAGACAATCAAATATGGCTGTTTTGGGCAGTTCAGGAAGTGTATATGGTAAAGTGAATAATCCTGATCTTGTAAGAATACCAAGAAGTAACAGCATGCATAATAAGGATTATTTTAAAGGCGACATAGGGCATATGCTTCATACAAGAGCAAATAGAAATGCTGCATGGCATCATCTAAGGGAATCAAATTCTAGGATTCCGGATGGAAGCAAAGGTATATTAAACCTTATTTCAGATTATAAAAGAAGCAAGATAAAGCAGTATGACGATTATCTTCTTGATTGGATTATAGATGAAAATTATGTGAAATATATGAGAGAGAGTAATTATGAACCTATAAGGAAAAGGTGCGGGTGGATAATGAAAGACGTATATGATGATGATAAGGTAAAGGATCCAAAAGCTTTACAATATATTTTCAGTCAGATGCATAATACTGGGTTTGTTCCAAGAGATATGCTTGTATTGATGTATGCATTGTATACTGATCCCTGCAGGAAAGGTATTTTTGAGCATGAGGATAAATCAAATAAATATTCTAAGGCAGAATGGGCTAAATGGCCTTCTATCATATTGCCTGGTTTGTGATTATATTCTGTAAAACCTAAATTAATTTAAAATAGTTTTCTGAATCTCATGTATTCAAAAAAAGAAAGGCGTATAGTATGGAATTGTCAGAATATTATCAAAAGGTTTTTGGAAAATTGAATAACTGTTTTCAGCATTCTCATTTTGTTCTTGGATATGGGAGAGAGTTGATAAGATATGGATGGGATCCTAATAATTTATTGGTTACTGTTGAACCTACGCATAGTTTATGGGATTTAACTGTAAATAAAGAATTAGAGATATTTATTCCTGTACTAGGAAGCAAGAATGAGCATACTGGAAGAGTCGATAAGTGCGAAGCTATACTTATGCCTTTTGATTTTGAAATATTTTTACAGGATTTTAAGGATCTGTATGCCAAGGAAGATTCACAGTTCCATTATTTTCAAAAATATATATCTCCTGTAAAAAATTATCTTGCGGATAAGTTAGAAAACCATAATATTCCTTATCTTTTAGACTATACTCCTTCAGGAGGTCATTTCTTGACGTACATAAAAAGAGATACAAAGGCATGGGACGCTCTTAAAGAAATAGGATATGAGGATAATGCTGTATTTAAAGCATATGATTTTCTTGATCGCGGAGATCTGAAAAGAAATCCTGCTCCTGGAAAAGAAGCAGCATCAGTTTATTCTGGAATATGTATACTTGCAGAATACCTTGCTTTGAAGACAAAGCAGGATGTTGAAGAAGGAGAAGGCATGCCTATAACTATATGGGATTCAGAAAATAAATGTATGAACATAGATATCAGTTGGACTGCTGATCCTGCTTTTATGAGGATAATACGTTCGCCTTTTGGAGCGCATAAGAAAAGAAGTCAGAAGTTTGGTATGGGATCTAAACCTTTGGTGGATGTAATAGGCAGATATTTTGATGGACCGAATAATGTAATCCTTGATAGTACTGAAACAGATTTAAATATGCTTATCAAATTCATGTGGAATCTTGATCACGCAGTAGCTCATTCTCATGAATTCTCAGGATATATTCCTTGTTCTGATGAGGGAATAGTAAGTCTGGTTAATGAATATAAAGATTCTAACCTGAAAAAGCACCACGACTATTGTCATAGTGGGTATGATCTTTCTCCTGGAGATGCTGCGGCAAAGGCGTTAAGAGATGAAAGATTGAGCGAGAAAACAAAAAGCGTTGTTGAGATTCCTTATCCAAGGATGCTTCAGCCAAGAGATATGAAGAAGTTTGTAAGAGATATGTTCATAAATGGAGATTGGCATCCAAGACATATAAAGAATCTTATGGCTGATAAGTATCGTGAAGAAGATCATGATTGGGGTATCAACTTCTGGAAGTATCATCCTGACAAGAAAGCATGGGCTTTTGCAAGGCAGTATTCATCTGTTGCAAAGATGGAGCAAGGCTGGAGAATTTAATTCTTATCTCCGAAACTTTTATAAACCAACTATTTATTCAGGAAATAAAGCCAACTAATTGATGCGCTTCTAGTCGGCTGTAATAATTATTAAAAGGTGAATATCATATGGCGAAAGAAACTGTTGAAGTTTTGATTGAAGGAGGAAAGGCTACAGCTGCTCCTCCATTAGGTCCTGCTTTAGGTCCTATGGGTGTTAACATAGGGCAGGTTGTAGGAGATATAAACAAAAAAACTGCAGAATTTAAAGGTATGCAGGTTCCTGTCAAGGTAATAATAGACACAGAATCGAAAGATTTTGAAATTACAGTAGGTACTCCTCCTGCCAGTGCTTTGATCAAGAAAGAGGCAGGAATACAAAAAGGAAGCGGTGTGCCAAACAAGGATAAGATTGCAGATCTAAAGATTGAACAGATTATCAAGATTTCAAAAATGAAAGAAGATGGTCTGCTTGGTAAAGATACTAAACAGAGAGTAAAAGAAATCATAGGTACTTGTGATTCTATGGGTGTATTGGTAGAAGGAATAGACGCAAGAGACGCTATAAAATCAGTCAATGAAGGCAAGTTTGATCAGGAAATAACCTCTGGAAAAACAGAGCTTAGTGATGAAGAGATGAAAGAGCTAGAGGAAGAGAAAAAGAAACTACGGGAAGATATAGATAAGAAAAGAAGTGAATTTGAAGCTAAAGCTAAAGAGATACTTTCAAGTATGGGAGGTAAGTCTAGATCAGATATCAAGGCAAAGATGCTGGAAGCTGAGATTCCTATTCAAATATTTGAGCCTATGCTTCCTGTTGAAACTGCTAAAGAAGCAGCTCCTGCACAAGCAGCTGAAGGAGGTGCTAAAAAATGAGCAGTCATGTAAGGATAAGGGATTTTAACAGAGGAGGTTCAAGAGGAACACCTTTGCCAAGATATAGGAAATCCAGACCTAAAACATTCAAGACAGAAGAAGCAGCTAAAAAGTATGCTGAAACAAAAGGTCTTAAGGAATATAAGCTTGTTAATATGAAATCTCCTGAATCTAAGGATAAAAAGATTAAGATTGTTTTTTAATCTTATTTTTTTCTTTCTGTTTTTTTTCTAAACTTTTGATAGAGAATAGGTTTCATAAGCGATCAATATTTACAAAATTATATGTCTTAACTATATGATCAAGAAGCATAAAGGCTTTTGGAAAAGATCGAATACAGAAGAGATGAATAAGATAGGTCTTTTTTAGATAATATGGTTTTTTTATGTTTTGTAAATGCTATGTTGGTGCAAAAACTCTTGTAAAATAAATGAATGCAGAATTTAATTATGAACTTTTTGAAAATCAATTCTTTTTGGCAGTTCTGGTGGCTGGTTATAAAAAATAAGGACATGTATGATAAGAATTTTTAAAAATCCTTAATCAAGAACTTAAATATGTAAATAAAAAAATAATTAGAACAAATCTAAACCAATACAGCATTAATGGTTCCTTCTTGACCTGGTCTGGAAGTTATCTTTGCCTTGCCTTTTTCTGTATCAACAATGGTTCCTTTTGTTAATATGTTCCTTCTTACAAAGTGCCTGTTTGCAGGATTCTCGACTACGTTATTGATCTTGACCTTTTCAACTTTTTTTGTCTTAGGGTCGCACAAATTAACGAAGTTATCGGATAATAATTTTGTTTTACTGTTGTTTCCTTTGGTTCTTACTGCCTTGCTTTTTTTCTTTTCAAGTTTTGTATGTATAGGCAGTCCTCCTGCTTCATAAAGTTTTTTCTTTCTTGCACTGATGTATCTTGCACCTGTGCTGCTCCTTTTTGATCTGTGTTGAATAATAACCATAATTTCTCACCTTATCTTGAAATTTCTTTATCTTCAAGAAAAAGGGTTTATTTAAATAACTTTTGATTTTAATCCGTAACATTTAAATATCCTATGTAAATCCTATGTATTATTTATAAAATATTTTGAGGTGTTATTTACATGGAAGCTTCACGACCTTTAGATGCTCTTAACAGAGCAAGGGACAAAAGAGTAATTGTTGAACTTAAGAACGGCAAACAATTTATAGGTAATCTTAAGGCATTTGATATTCATATAAATGTTGTATTGGATGATGCAGAAGAAAGAGTAGATGGTGAACTTAAAAGAAAGTTAGGCAACATTTTTTTAAGAGGAGATACAATTATCTTGATTTCTCCACAATAATTTTTTGATAGAACTTGCGAGTGAATAAAGATGACAAAAGGAACTCCTTCAAAAGGAAAACATTCAGGAAAGAAAACGCACATAATATGCAGAAGATGTGGAAAGCATACCATGCATAAAAGGACGCATGTTTGCGCCAGTTGTGGTTTTGGTAAAACAAGCAAGCAGAGATCCTATACTTGGCAGAAAAAGTAGATTTTTTCACTTAATCTGTGCATTTACATTCGCAGGAATTATCTATGAATATTGACGATAGATATTTTTTATTATTTTTTATACAATTTTCTTTACAAATATCTTTACATTTTTTAGAATAGTAATCTTCTGGTTCTATATCTTTGATGTCATAGATCCATATTGAATATCCTGCTTTTGCTATAGGTTCATAATCATCAAGCCACGCAAAGCAAAGTTTATTGCTTTCTTCTGAAAGGCCTAACTTGTAGTTGACGCTTACTGCCGATATTCCTGAAATTGGTGTGCAGTTCAATTCTTTGTAATCTATCTTTCTATAATCTGGAGAATCTGTTCCCCAGTAAGCAAGATTTATGTTCTTTATATTGTTCTTATCAATATATTCTTTTAAATTCTTTAGATCCTGGCCATAGTCTATGTTTGAATCTATAAGATACTTATGACCTTTATTGGGTCCTCCTGCTAATTCATTGAAATATGAGATGTGATGGGGAAAAATGAGGACAGCAGATAGTATATACCATATGCTTAAGATTACAATCAAGTATTTTTTCCAATGTTTTTTTACGCACCATATTCTGCCAATGGATACAAACATAAAAGGATATACTGGCAGTATGTGTCTATGGCCTATGTTTATGTTGTTTATGACAAAGAAAAGGAAATATGTTACTGTAGGAATTATCAACATAAGTTCTGTCAAATACTCTTTTTTTGTTATTTTGAAAAAATATATTGTTAACATAAGCAAAATTATAGTGGGAATAGGGGTTTTGATAAAAAATGTCACGAAAAAATAATACCACCAGCCTTGTTTTGACTGTTTACTCATAAGGTATGCTGCATGTCCTCCTAAAGAATGTTTTGATACTGCATTCAAGCCTGCCATATAGTCATTCGGAATAGGTATTATCTTAAGCAGGGTGCTAGATATAGGTGTAAGTGTTGGATTGATTTTTCCTAATGTTTCTGCGAATTTCGCTTTTTCTTCTCCTAAAAATCTATCTTGATCAAATCCATAGTCTATATTGATTACCAACAGTGCTATCAATCCTATAATTGTTATATGTTTCAATAGTGCAATGTTGTTTTTGAAACTTGATTTTATAGTGCTATAATCTAATTTTCTTTCTTTAATCGCGTTTTTTAATAGAACAAGAATATAAATCAATGCATACATAGGGAGCATATATAATGCTGTAAACTTTGAACACATCGCTAATCCGAAGAATATGCCAGATAGTGCTAGATTCTTTGTTGAATATTCCTTGTTTAGCTTCCAGAAATAATAGAAGCTTATGAACATGAAACAAGCTATGCCTAAGTCTGTTGTGACAATGTTTGATTGTGACAGTACAGTAGGGCTTAATACATATAAGAATAATGAGAATAATCCTGCGTTTGTGCCGAACAATTCTTTGGCCCATAGGAAAACATAATATCCAAGAAGCAAAGCTAACAATATTATGGGTATTCTTGACCAGAATATTATGTTGTCTGCATTGTCATTGTATTTAAACATAAATCTTTTACCGTATTCCCATTGGCTGTTTGTTGTATATGAAGCATTAAGATAATAAGGGTCTTTTGTATCGGAATTAATATCCATGAACAATAAAGGTATTGCTGATATCTGTTTAATTAGTGGAGGATGTTCTGGATTTAATCTAAAATCCCAATTCTTTAGATAGTGATAGCCTGCAGGAATATGTGCTATTTCGTCATTTGTCAAAGAAAGCTTAGTTGTGCTATAAGTAAGTTGCAGAAAAAGCAAGATCATCAATATCCAAAACACACTTTCTTTTTTGATTTTCATGATATATATACTCAAAAACAATAACATATTTAAATTTATTCAGGATTTTTGATTTAAATGGCAAGTTTAAGTTTATGTATGATAGTAAAAAACGAGGAAGAGTTTCTAGAGCAATGTTTGAACAGTGTAAAGGACTTGGTTGATGAGATTATAATTGTTGACACTGGAAGCACTGATAATACCATAGAGATAGCAAAGAAATTTGGCGTTAAAGTAATAGAAATAAAGTGGGAAGATGATTTTAGCAAAGCAAGGAATGTTTCTTTGAAGAATGCAACGAAAGATTGGATATTAGTATTGGATGCTGATGAAGTAATTGCAAAAAAGGACCATGAAAGGATAAAGGAAATGATATCTGGAAATGTTGAAGGATATTATCTTGTTCAAAGGACTTATACAAACGATTCTTCTATAGCTAATTGGAAACCTGTTGATGATTATGAAGAGAAAAAAGATTATTCTGGTTTTTTTGAGACACTGTTGTTGAGATTATTCAGGAATAAGGATGAAATATACTATACTATGCCTGTGCATGAATCAGTAAAGGATTCTATAGCCAAATATGGTGGAAAAACTATTGTGTCTACATTGCCTATACATCATTATGGTAAAGTGAGGAGTAAAGATTTTGTTGACAAGAAATCAGAGCAATATCTTAAGATAGGAGAGAAAAAAGCAGGTTCAGGAGATGTTAAAGCATTAAAGGAATTGGCAATACAGCAGCAAGTGCTTGGAAAATATGACGAAGCTATAGTGAATTTTGAAAAGGCATTGGCTATGCAGCCGAATGATTCTGCGTCATATGTTAATCTTGGGGCTGTGTATTTCAAAAAAAAGGAGTTTACTAAAGCTGAAGACAATTTCAGAAAAGCTATAGAGACTAATCCTAATAATCCTAATGCCTACTATAATCTTGCTGTGATAATGGAGAAAAAAGATATTAAAAAAGCGATTGAACTTTATAACAAATCCTTATCTTTGAATCCAAAAAACAGCAGCATATATTTCAATGTTTCAAAATTGTTCTTGATGAATAAGAATATTGAAAAAGCAATAGAGATGCTTGAGAAAGTATTGGATATTAATCCTAATGATCTGAATGCTTTGATGAATATAGCTGTTTTGAATTCAAGATTGAAGAATTATGATAAGGCTATGAAATATTTTGCAAAGGCAAAAACTTTAGACAGCAAAAATCCGAGATTGTTATTGAATATTGCAGTAGCTTATGGTGTTATGGAAGAGTATGAAAAAGCTGTAGATATGTTGAAAAAAGCTATTGATATTGACGATAATATACCTGAATTATATTCTAATCTTGCATATACTTATCATAAGATGGGTAAGCTAGATGATGCTAAAAAGATCAGCAGACAGATACAACAGAAGTTTCCTGGTTTTTTAAAGATGAAAAAACAATAGGTTTTTATATTATTAATTTTTGCTTGATTTAACTTTTATCTTCATTTGTGGGGATGCCGGAGCGGTCAAACGGGATAGGCTTAGGACCTATTGGCTTAGTGCCTACTGGGGTTCAAATCCTCATCCCCACATTTCTCTTAATTACTGGAGTTGTGCAGATTTAAACTCTAGCCTTGGCTAAACCTCTAAATATT